>JAFQKG010000102.1 GCA_017397025.1 Erysipelotrichaceae bacterium
GCTTTCCATCGCCCATGATGTTCAAGACTATTCATCAAAAGCCCGCGAAAGAAAAACTCTTCATCAATTGGGACAAGAAGACCATAAACAAATAGGCTTAACAATGGACTGCTTAAAAGCTCATTCATGTCAATGTTGCCTTCTACCTTCATAAACAGACCTAAAATCATACTGGCAAGCCATGTTAATCCAATATTGATGCCAAACACAGCAGCAATATCCAGCATTGTTTCTTTGGTGTAAACCTTTTTAAATCTCATGCATTCAGTGCTGATTTTTTTTCTTTTCATCCAAAGCAGTGCAAAGCAAATACCATAGATGGGAAGAAATATGTCAAAAATGGTATCTTTGATATATATAGGCAAAGAAATACCTGCAAATAAAACGACAATAAGGACATAGAGTGCAAAATAAACAAGGAAATAGTTCAAAAATAGTGAACATAAATCTTTAAGTAATGCTTTCATAAGAGAATCTCCTAGTCTTTAAAAACAACATCTGCTTGATCAAACAGCTGCATCAATCGGTTCAGCTGATTTTCAGTCAATGGATGATAGATCCCCCAAGTTTCTATACAGAGAACGAAAGGGTCTTTGTAAATGAAAAGCTGATTGCTTTTGTGTTCTTGCGAAAAAGTCAAAGGATCATAAAATGCATAAGCCAGATTCACATTTAAGGCTTTACTATCCATTTCGTACAACCGTGAGAGTGTCTTTTCATAGGTTAGTTTAGGAATATAACAATTATCTTTAAATCCACAGGCACTCATTTCTCTTTCAGAATGATAGATGTCGACCAACAGCTGTTTGTAAAAATCTTGTGCCTGCACAGGATCTTCACATTTAAGAAGATCGATATCCAGACTTTCTGTTGAGTCTTCAATAATCGATTTAATTTTGAGTGAATATACAAGTCCAGAATATCCGCTTTGTTTGAATTCACGGACAATGGCATTCGTTGTTTCTGAATTTTCATAGCCTAAATCAATCATTGTGATTAAAGTAGGCTGATCGACAGTTTCATCTCGCTTGATGATCTGCTGTCTAGTATAAAGAGTTATTCCTAGACCAAATACAAGTGTAAATAAAACAGATAAAATACGTCGCAGCATATCTTTTGCCTCCTTATTGTGATGGATATGATTTTAAGAAGGTTTGGAACTCTTCCCATTGTGATGCCGTTAATTCATAAAATTCATGAGTGCTTGTTTCTTTAGCTACATAGAATGTTCCCCGATTATCTTGGGTTGTTGAATAATTAATGATTTGAAAAGTAAACCCCCCTGATATAAAGTCATAGCTATAGTAATTTTCTCTAAAACCTAACAGATAGTCCAAATCATTGTAAGTAATACCATCTGGCCATGATGATTTTTTCCAGGTTGAGATCAAAGATTCAACTTCTTCTGGTTGCATGGATTCAATATGCCCACAAAGGGATTGTGCACCGCAGCCAAAGGAATAATGTACAGAAATGCCTTTTTGTTTTAATGTGGTCTTTTTAGATTTATCTAATTGATAAAGTGGGATGTCCACTTTACATTTTTTATAATCGATCTGTAAAACTTCATAAGGCTCAACAAGTACATCATTCTGATAAACTTCAAATTCATCTTTGAAATCAGCGAAAAATCGATATTGATGGTCTTCACTATTGATAAAATTTTGAGGATATGTTATTTTTTGCTGTTTTCCTTGAGTTGTATAATAAATACCATCATTTTCTAGCATCCCTTCATCATAATAAAATTCAATTTGTTGACCATCAAATTCAGTTGTTGCTAACAAAACATGTTCGATTTCCTGCAATAGTTCTTCTACAGTAATGGAGGAAGGATTATCTGAGCGTTGAATTCGAACAATTATTTCGATCATTTTTGGATAAAAGGAAAAGAAAAGAATCAATGCAGAAAGAGCGAGAACGGATAGTGCAGTTATTTTCTTCATGATTTGACCTCCTTTATTCAGATTGAAGGAACAGGATAAATTCATTCAACTGCTCATCAGTTAACTGATAATAGCTAGACCCTCCAGTGTCAATCCAAAGATAATTGATGTTTTCTTCAACTTTATAATGGCGAATAGACATCGAACGATAAGAAGTGCTTCCTGTTTTTGGGTAATAAGGTTCCCAGTTTCCACTGATGTGTAATTTATGTGTGAATTGATTTCTGACAGGTTTAATTTTCGAAAAATCTAATTTCTGCCATTGTGCAGCCATGTTTTTGATTTCATCAATGGAAGGGGTACTGTCTTTGCGACAGAATGAGGTATCTAGACATGTGATCTCATAAGGATTTGTAAAGCCATTAGGACTGATTTTGTACTCTTTGGATGCATCTAGAAGATAGATTGAAACCTGTTTATTAAGTCCATTAATTTGAGTATCTATGATTTTCCATGGGCTGATTGTTTCGTTCTGATCCATGATTAGGACTTTGCTGTCTTCATCAGCATAAAGACAATAGCTCTCATCTTCAGTGCAGTAAGGTTTTAGAGAACTGACAAATGAAGAACCAGATTCTGTAAAATGAATACCTGAATACTTGTTGTAAACCATGTTGATTTGTTTGTTTTCTAGGACAAAGGATGACAGTTCAATCAATGTCTGAGTTGGTTTGTATTTCACTTGTGTTCTTTTTGGGATTTCTTTGCCGCTTAATATCCATTGATAGCTAGGGATAAGAAGTAGACTGATGGCAAAGACACTTAGCAGATGATAAAACAGGACTTTTTTCATCAGAATTCCTCCTTAATTATGAATGTTGACCAATTTTTTTAGACTGATCACAGCTGTACAATAAGGCAAAGTACAAATCACAATGAGAAAGATGATTTTTGCAGACAGTGCATCTTGTGTCAAAGCAGTTGCAAATCCAAAAGAGTAGGCTCCCAGCAGCCCCAGCATAACCAAAAGAACGCCAATCAAGCCACGATCTTTGCTGGCATAGATCGTAAAACTGATGAGATAGACGGCAATAGGAACTGAGACAATCAATAAGCCATGAACAATTGCTTCAATAGGGTGAGTTGTATTAAAAAACAAGACAAACCCAGATTCTGCATGAAGCAGATAGGAAACAGCAAGAATAGCGATTTCTGCAATGAATATAGGACGCAGAGCCAAAGAAGAACACGCAGAAAATAAAATACCTTTTTTGATAGGGACAACACGAAGCATATTTTTTGCGATGTAGATTCTTCGTATTGCAATGATAGAAGAAAGAATGCTCAACATTACTAGAATGAAAAGAACAGTTCTCCAGGTAAAAACTTGATTCAGCTGAAGTCGACCAGTTGCTACATCACGCACAGTTCGATAAAGGTAATAAAACAGATAGCCAAATGAACCGGTTCCAAATGTTTCTAGAACTTCCCCTTGTTTTACAATACTCATTTTAGAAAGAGTGAGAATTCCTTTCTGATTTTTAGTGATTTCCGGAATAGAAGGAGTTTTTTCTCTAGGCTCTTTTTTTTGTGTCAGCTGCAGTTTATCAATCACTAATAATAGAGGAACACATAAGGCTAGTAAAAGAGTTAGAAGTGAGTAAAGAGGGAAAAATTGAGGCAGTACATATCCTAAACCGAAAATGAAGGCAATGATTAAAGACAGGGTTGCGCTGGCTGAATCTTTTGAAAGATGGGATACCGTCAAAGGCAGCAGAAATAAAAGTGCGTAGATGAAAGTATCACACAGTGCAGGTACAAGTTCTGGATAAAGTGATGAATGCCCCAGGTAGGAAACCAGTGTCATAAGCAACATGACTGGTAAAGTTAGCGCTGCAAGAAGCAAAACCTGTACGCTTAGATATCGTTTTTTGTTGTAAGGGACAACTAAGGCATCCAAAAGATGAATCTGGGTGGAACGGTGATGAAGGTTTGCTTTTGGAAAGGCTCTTTTGGCGAAATACATCATACAGAGAATCCAGGTTGAGCGACATAGATAGGAAAAAGACTCAGAATAAGAAATAAGGATGACAATCAAAGCTAGCAGCGAAATCGATACTAGTGATTCATCACGAAGCGTGATTCGGACAGCACGATTCAAAAGTCTATACATTTTGAATATCCCAATAGACCATGATGTCTTCAATAGATGCTTTTCTGAAGCTGATGCTGTCCGTATTGCTGAATTGTTGAGCTTCAGTGCATAGTGCTGTAAAGCCATCAGGAATTGTTTTGATTCCTTTCAGACAGTTTTTCATCTCTTCAGGAATCTTACCTTGAATAGTGACAATCTGATGACGCTCCTGTAGTTCATCTTTGCTGAGAGTAAACTGGATTTTTCCTTTGTCAATGAGTGTCACATAGTCGGCAATCTGATCCAAGTCAGAGGTAATGTGAGTCGAGAAAAGAATGGTTTTTCCTTCATCCTGCATTAACTCATACAGAAGATCTAAAACTTCTCTGCGAGAGACGGGATCAAGGTTTGCGGTTGGTTCGTCCAAGATCAAAACATCAGCATGATGTGCCAATGCAAAGAGAATTGAGAATTTAGCACACATCCCTTTTGAAAAATGCTTGAACTTCTCATGTGATTTTAAATTGTATTTTCTTAAAAGCTCGCGATACAAACTTTCATCAAACAAATCATAAAACTGACCGATTTGATAGCCCATTTGTTCTGGAGTTGATTCCATAGGAAAAACAAATGTATCGTTGACATAGCCGATTTTATTTTTAATTTCCAGATCATGATGAAGAAAATCCATATCCAGTATTTTAATATCACCTTTTGAGCGAGGGATGATTTCCAGCATAGAGCGAATTAAAGTGGATTTGCCTGCTCCGTTTTTTCCAACTAGTCCCATGACAAACCCTTTGGGAATTGCAAAATCAGGCACGTAGAGTCGAAAACCAGGATATTCAACAATCAAATTTTTTAATTCAATAGCGTATTCAGTCATTGTCTTGTTCCTCCTTGAATTCAGCGAGCTTTTTTAAAAGTATGGATTTGATTTCTTGTTTGCTGATGCCTAAGGCTTGAGCATGGCTAAGTAAAACAGTGAGTTCTTGTTCCATCTGGTTTGCAGCTTCATGTTTTAGCTTTGTTTTCTTTACTTCACGGACAAAGGCTCCTTTGCCCTGTCTTAGTTCAATGACTTTTTCTTTTTCAAGATCATCATAGGCTCTTTTGACCGTGATAATGGCAATGGATAATTCTTTGGCCAATGCGCGAATGGAGGGCAGCTGATCTCCTGGCTTCAGTTTTCCATGAAGACAGGCCGTTTTGATCTGATGTTCAAGCTGCAGATAATTTGGGACTTCACTTGCAGCATCAAGATGAAATTTCATGTGAGCATCCTCCTTATACTGTTATTATGTAATAGACACAGTTAATTGTCAACTGTTTCTATATAATAGATACAGTTGAGATGATTTTCTTGTTTTCAAGTACTGATGAAATTGATAAAATAAATTACGAAAGGGTGATCATCATGGAAGCAAATCAAAATGCGATGAAGGCAGCACTTCAACTGTATCAGGAAAAACCATGGGATTTATTCGATTCAACAGAAGTTTTTGAGATTGGCGGTTATGATGCATATGGAAAAGCTTTTTGTTTTTTTCATGAGAAGCATGGGAAAAAGTGCATCACTGTATTTGAAGGACCAGAAGCTTTTACAGATTTATCCAATCATTTTAAACCTTTGGGAATCCAGCGAGTCGATGTTTTTCATTATCTTCAAAGAGAGTGCTTTGAAATATTGTTTGATGTTCCTGAACTTCTTGAACAGCAGGAAAAACAGATGGGAGAGCTTCTTGGTTTAACTTTGCGTGAGATTCCAGCAATTCGTTATTTCGAGCGTTTCTGTACTTCAGATATTGCTAATGAAATGGAACTACAGCACCTTGTTTTGATCCTTGAAGGATTGAAAGAAGCGATGCTAGCTTATCTAAAAAGCGGTATGAATCTTGATTTCAGCAAACGTCGGTTTGTTTATCACGTCAAAAAGAAAACCTGTTCCAGCAAAAAATCAGGATATCGTCCTAAAAAATATGATGTTGTGGAAATTGATGACCCTTTGCTGATGGATGAATTGAAAGAATCGCAGCGGACGGAAGAAGTCTGGGAAATTGATCTTCAGCCAACATCCATGTCGTTAGCGTGTGAGAGGACAGGACGACTTCAGCCTGTGATGATGGCTGCAATTTCTTCGCCTTTGACAGATCAGATTTTGGCGGCAGTCCCAATGGCTTCAAACAATGACATGCAGTTTCAATGCATCGATTTAGTGATTGAAGCACTGATGCAAAGAGGTCTTCCTCAGGCACTGATGGTACGTCATCCTTTGGTAGGGTCGGCGTTAATGGACTTGTGTATGAAATTGAACATTGAGCTGATTCCAGTAGAGCATTTTGAAATGCTGGATGAATTCTATGATGGAATGATGAATTATTTTGAAGGGATGAATGAAAAAATATGCTGATGAATGAATATTTGATAGAGGAATTGTCGAAATGGGGCTGTGCAATAGAAATAGGCCTTGAAAATCATGGAGGAGATTTTGATCTTTTGATGCTTTCTTTGAGGAAACTTGCAAATCCATTTCGATTGGAAGATTTAAAATTCAATCATCCTGTATCCATCATTGAAGCCCTGCTGGATGAAAGTCTTCAGTGTGGTGCTTTGCCTTTAAGTGATGTGCTGCAGCAGCTGAAGCAGGCGTGGGATGAGGATCTATATGAAGTGCTGGCGATTGAAATGAAGCGATTAATTCATATTGTATAAAAAGAAAGAGGCTGTGACGCCTAGAGAACTCACATTTTCTCTATTTTGTTACATCCTCTATTTTAATTTTTTAGTAAGTTCTTTCTTGTTTTTTTCTCTTTCTGAAGAATGATAAAAAAGTATCATAGAATAGAAATTTGTGTGCTGACCATATTAAAAACGTATACGATTGGAGAATACTTCGTCATGTATAAAATCGATGCAAAAGGAATTCTTTGATTGAGCAAGCTGGCAGCTGAATGGGAGCGATGAAAGCAAAGTCAACATTGTGCTTTTCTTGCATGGACGTCATAGCATGAAAACTGGTCGGCTACTTATCATGATGCATGTGAACTACTCGGCAACAAGTTGCAAAGAATTCCAGTCCACATTCTTAAAGCGAATATGAAAATGTAATTAATGTGCTATTATGAAGTGTTGAACAAGATATTGGACAAACTTGTTGCCTGATCTGAAATATCTTAGCGGTGAAGCAGTGACGCTTGAGAATGAAATATACTTATACCATAAGTATTAACGGATGGTGATAGTTAATTTATTGACAATTCACTTTGAATTCACATGAACATGGTATATTGATCAAAAAGGAGATGAAGAATACATGTTGAAACTTTTGAAAAAACTAGTGATTGTATTATGTATATCTTTCGCTTTGCCAGGATGTACATCTGTGAATGAAAAAGAACCAGTTCATTCTGATGACACTCAGCTTTTTACTGATGCTATAGTCATTGAATTGTCTGATGAAATAATCAAAGTTGATCAGAAAGAAATTAGTACTGATGAAAGCAGTGCAGTCTATTTAGCGCATGATATTGTGTACTATGAAGCAGGAAAAGATTTCACCTATGGAGAAGGAGGTGCAGCTGATGCTCATTCGAAGGAAGAAGCTGATCTGCATGCAGTTGTGCATATTTCAAAGCCTGGCACTTATGTTCTCTCTGGAAAGATTTCCAGCGGGCAAATTGCAGTTGATTTAGGAGAAGATGCCCAAGATGATCCGCAGGCAGTAGTAAATCTGATTTTAAATGGTGTTGATATTACATGTACAGTAGCGCCTGCAGTTATTTTCTATCAGGTCTATGAATGCGGAACTGTTGATGAAGAAAGTGCATCTGCAATTGTAGACACCTCCAAGGCAGGAGCAAATGTGATGATTGCTGATGATACTGTCAATACAGTCAATGGTTCCTACGTTGCGCGAATCTATAAGCCTGGGTCTGTTGAATTAAATGAAGATCAGACAGAAGTACTAGATGCGAAAAAGCTTCACAAATATGATGCTGCCTTTTATTCTAAACAGTCAATGAATCTTTTTGGCGGTACAGAAGGTACAGGGGTGCTCAAAATCAACGCAGAAAATGAGGGGTTGGATTCAGAACTGCATTTGACAATCAATGGCGGTAATATTTATATTGATTCTGGCAATGATGGCATCAATACCAATGAAGACAATATTTCTGTGACCACCATGAATGGAGGCTTGCTAAACATTACGGTAAATGGTTCAACAGGTGAGGGTGATGGCATTGATTCCAATGGATGGCTGGTCATCAATGACGGAACAGTTGTTGCTTCTGCATGTGGATTTAGTGCTGATGCAGGGATTGATTCAGATAAGGGCATCATCATCAATGGCGGAATAGTCGTTGCCTATGGGAATATGCTGGATACTATTGCAGAAAGCCAGCAGAATTATGCGGTGTTCTCTTTTTCCTCAACTCAGCAGGGAAGTCAAGCTTATTTATTAAAGGATTCTTCTGATAAAAGTATTTTAGAATGTACACCAGTGAATGACTTTAGCATCATGATTGTATCGTCTGACAAGCTTACAAATGGAACTTATACTTTGTGGCAGGATGGAGTACAGCTGAGTGGATCAAAAGGTCAAATGATGGGTAATTTTGAAATAGGTATGATGCCAAAACCAGGCGATATGGAGTTTTCTGAAAGAGAATGGCTTGAAGATGAGTCCACTAATAGAATGGAAAATTTTGAAGGAATGAAACGGCCAGGGGATCATGAGTTTTCAGAAGGAGAGTTTCCGAATACGGAAATGCCAGAAAGAAATTTCTCTCAGAATATGGGCAGACCTCAACCTGGACACAATCCACCAGGTGGTATGAATCTGCAGCTATCAACAGAATTTGTGATAGATGACATAGTAAATTACTTTATAAATGTGCAGTCTGCTTCATAAATGAAGATAAAGCAAACCTTTCTTCTACTTTACCTATGGTTGAAACTATTTTAAGTAGGCTATTTGCATATTTCAGTCAAAAATGATTCATCAAATTAAACTGGTACCCACATTGCAGGTTCAGTACTGTCAGCGTACTTCCTCTCTATAGGTACCAGTTTATTTTTGGAGTCTGTGAGATTTTTTATTGTCTAGACTGTTTTGTTTTTCTTTGGGAAAATAATGTGCCATGCGGCAAGAAACAATCCAGCTTTTTTTAAAAACTGCTTCAGCTGGTTGTTTTTGTCTTTGATGTCATTGGACAGCTGATTGGCTGATGCAGTAATGTTTTCGACTCTTGTCTGAATATTTTCAATAGGTGAAAGAGTCAGTTTCAAAGCTTTATAAGTACCGAATAGTTTGATAAATAGAGCTAGAAGGACAAAAAAAGCACAGATGGACAAACCAATCAAAAGATATACGGTATAAGGATAAATGGTTTGTAGAATCTCCATGTTTTTCTCTCCTTTTTTCTACTGCATATTATAGCACAATGCAAAAGTATTTGGTAGAATAGTATTGGTGATATTGATGAAGGAAATCATGGATGCAAATGCAATGCGCAGATCGATGGTCCGATTGGCGCATGAAATCATAGAAAAAAACAAAGGAACTGAAAATCTCGTGCTGGTAGGTATCAAAACACGAGGCGAATACCTTGCTAGAAGAATGTGTGAGATGATCAATATGTTTGAAGGTTCCGATGTACCTTGTGCAGCGTTGGATATTTCTGCCTGGCGTGATGACAATCTGATGCAGAAAGTTGAAAGTGAGCCTTTAGGTGTCGATGTGAAAGACAAAATTATCGTTTTGGTGGATGATGTGCTGCATAAAGGACGTACTGTTCGTGCTGCAATGGATGGTATTATGCATTACGGTCGTGCGAAAGAGATTCATTTGGCTGTTTTGATTGATCGTGGTCATCGCGAACTTCCAATTCGTGCAGATTATGTTGGAAAAAATGTACCCACTTCAGAGCGTGAAGACATTCGCGTGCGTTTAAAAGAAATTGATGGCTCAGATGGTGTTGTGCTGATTGAAGAAAGAGAAAGAAAGTAGTTTCATTCTCTTTTTTTCTTTCTTGAAAGTGATACAATAATAGGGAAATAAAGGTTGGATGTGAGAAAATGAGTTTGATGAATACAGTCTTTCCGGTACATAAAATGGTCAAGAAAGATGAAATCGTTGGAGACATTCCAAGCAGTGGAAGTATTGTCAAAAGAACATTTGATATGGCCTGGCCAAGTGCACTTGAATCTGTCTTTATAGCGCTTATTGGTGCTGTAGATATGATGATGGTTGGAAATCTAGGCAAAGAAGCGATTTCAGCTGTAGGGATTGTTACGCAGCCAAAATTTATCGTTTTGGCACCTATTTTAGCACTTAATATCAGTGTCAATGTACTTGTTGCAAGACGAAAAGGACAAAGTGATCAAAATGCAGCAAATGTATATCTTCGACAGGCACTATTGATCAGTGCACTGGTAGCTTTTGTGCTTTCTTTGAGTGCTGGTCTGTTTGCGAAGGATTTGCTTTTGTTTGCGGGGGCTAATGATGATTATCTGCAATTGGCGATTCCATATTTTCGTTACATTTTAATTGGGAATTTCTTCTATTCTGTAGGACTTACCATGACTGCAGCACAGCGTGGAGCAGGGAACACAAAGATTTCTATGAAAACGAATCTGGCTGCCAATGTTGTCAATTTGATTTTTAATGCGCTTTTGATCAATGGGCTGTTTTTCTTTCCTCGTCTTGAAGTCACGGGTGCAGCCATTGCGACGATGATTGGTAACATTGTTTCATTTGTAATGGCACTTTACTCTGTGACACGAAAAGGCGGATTTCTTGAACTTTCTATAAAAGACAAATGGAATGTGAATTTTCAGGCTATGAAGGATATCTTCAGCATCTCGAAAAGTTCATTAGTAGAACAGATTTTCCTTCGCATTGGTTTTTTCACTTATGCGAAAGCAGTTGCTTCACTGGGAACGACAGATTTCTCGGCTCATCAGGTATGCATGAACATCATGCACATTTCCTTTGCGATTGGAGATGGTTTGCAGATTGCATGTACATCATTGGTTGGCCAGTCGCTGGGGGCAAGGCGTCCTGATATGGCGATGATTTATGGCAAGGTATCGCAGCGTATTGGGATGATGATGGCTATGATGACAGCTGTTGTGATTACGCTTTTGAGAAGTCAGCTTCTGGGCTTTTTTACAACTGATCTGGAAGTCATTGCAGCAGGCAGCATACCGATGATGATTCTATCAGTTACGGTTTTGTTTCAGATACCGCAGGTGATTGTGGTTGGTTCTTTGCGAGGCGCTGGGGATGTTAAATTTGTTGCTATGATGATGCTGATCAGCGTTACTTTGGTGCGTCCGATTTTAGCATGGATTTTGTGCTATCCACTGGGATTTGGTCTGATTGGTGCATGGATGGCTCTGTTTTTGGACCAAATAACCCGGTTTACCTTGAGTTTTACCCGTTATCATAAAGGGCACTGGACAAAAATTATCGTTTAGACGGCTTTGCCGTCTTTTCTATTGAAAGCGGTTAAAAAAACGATGTTTTTCCAACAAAAAACATTTAAAAAAAGGTATAAAGAGCGTATAATAGAAATGCTAGTAAATATTAGGAGGTTACTATGTCAAAAACATTCATGTCAATGGATGGAAACACAGCTGCTGCTCATAACGCCTATGCGTTTACAGAAGTTGCTGCAATCTATCCTATTACACCATCATCTCCAATGGCTGAAGTTGTAGATGCTTGGTCAACTCAGGGCCGCAAAAATATCTTCGGAACTCAGGTAAAGGTTGCTGAACTGCAGTCTGAAGGCGGTGCTGCTGGTGCAGTACACGGCGCTCTGCAGGGTGGTGCTCTGGCTACTACATTCACTGCTTCTCAGGGCTTGTTGCTCATGATTCCAAACATGTACAAAATGGCTGGAGAACTGCTGCCTGGCGTTATCCACGTTGCTGCTCGTGCACTTGCTGGACGTGCTTTGAACATCTTCGGTGACCACGAAGACGTTTATGCTGCTCGTCAGACTGGTGTCTGCATGCTGGCATCTCACAGTGTTCAGGAAGCAATGGATCTTGGTGGTGTAGCTCATTTGGCTGCTATTAAAGCATCTGTTCCATTTGTTCATTTCTTTGATGGTTTCAGAACTTCTCATGAAATTCAGAAAGTTGAAGTAATGGATACAGAATTCCTGAAGAGCCTGTGCGATTTTGAAGCTGTTGAACGCTTCAAGGCAAACGCTCTGAATCCACACACAAATCCAGTAACTCGCGGTGGTGCTGAAAACGATGACATTTTCTTTGCAGGCCGTGAAGCTCAGAACGCTCATTATGATGCTGTTCCTGATGTTGTTGCTGATTACATGAAGGCAATCAGTGAACATACTGGACGCGACTATGCTCCATTTACATACTATGGTGCACCAGATGCTGAACGTGTTATCGTAGCAATGGGTTCTGTTACTGAAACTGCTAAGGAAGTCATTGACGTTCTGGTTGCACGCGGAGAAAAAGTTGGTCTGATCAAAGTTCATCTGTATCGTCCATTCTCAGTGAAGTACCTGACTGCTGTACTGCCTGAAACTGCAAAGAAGATTGCTGTTTTGGACCGTTCAAAAGAAATGGGTACAAGAGAACCTCTGTATCTGGATGTTCTGCATGCACTGAAAGATAAAGATTTGACAATCATCGGTGGACGTTATGGTATGGGTTCACGCGATACTGCTCCTAACCAGATCAAGGCTGTTTATGATGAACTGGCTAAGGATGCACCTAAGGATGAATTCACTATCGGTATTAACGATGATGTAACTCATCTGTCATTGGAACTGGATCCTGAATTCCATGTTGAAGGCGATTACACTTCATGTCTGTTCTTTGGTTTGGGATCTGATGGTACAGTTTCTGCAAACAAGTCTTCTATCAAGATCATTGGTGATAACACTGATCAGTATGCTCAGGCTTATTTCCAGTATGACTCAAAGAAGGCTGGTGGAGTTACTCGTTCTCACTTGAGATTTGGTCCTTCTCCAATTCGTTCTACTTATTACATCAACAATGCTGACTTCGTATCATGCTCATTGGATGCATATTGCTTCAAGTATGACATGGTTGCTCAGTTGAAGAAGGGTGGAACATTCCTGCTGAATACTACTTTCTCTGCTGAAGAAATCGAAAAGCATCTGCCTAACCGCATGCTGGCTGGTCTGGCTAAGAAGAATGCTAAGTTCTATATCATCGATGCAACTAAGATTGCTGCTGAAATCGGTATGGGACGCCGTACAAATACAATTCTGCAGTCTGCATTCTTTGCTCTGAATGAACAGATTATGCCATATGACAAGGCTGTTGAACTGATGAAGTATATGGCTAAGAAGTCTTACTCTAAGAAGGGTGAAGAAATCGTTCAGCTGAACTACAAGGCAATCGACAATGGTAAAGATGGGCTTGTTGAAATCGCTGTAAAGCCTGAATGGGCTGATCTGAAGTATGACAATGGCCGTGCTTCTACTGGTGATGAATATTTCGATAACCATGTTATGGCTATCAACTCTCTGGAAGGCTATGATCTGCCAGTTTCTAACTTCACTAAGTATGGACTGTTAGATGGTTCAATTCAGAACAATGTAGCTCTGAGAGAAAAGAGAACAATTGCTGTACAGGTACCTACATGGAATCCTGACAACTGTATCCAGTGCGGTTTCTGTTCATATGTATGTCCACATGCAACAATTCGTACATTCCTTCTGACTGATGAAGAAGTTGCAAATGCACCAATGGAATTCAAGACAATTCCAGCAATGGGCAAAGATGTTGCACATCTGAAATATCGTGTACAGGTTTCTCCTGCTAACTGTGTAGGATGCGGTCTGTGTGTTGTTGAATGTCCAGGTAAGAAGGGCGAAAAGGCTCTGAAGATGGCTGACATCAATACGAAGCTGGATCAGGAACCTCTGGCTGATTACCTGTTCAAGGATGTTGAATACAAGTCTCAGTACTTCCCAACAAACACTGTTAAGGGTTCTCAGTTCTTGATGCCTTACTTTGAAGTATCTGGTTCTTGCCCAGGATGTGGTGAAACTCCATACTACAAGCTGGTTTCTCAGCTGTTTGGTAAGGATATGCTGGTTGCCAATGCAACTGGATGTTCAATGATCTACTGCTCATCAACTCCATCTAGTCCATTTGTTAATGACAAGGATGGCAATGGTGTTGCTTGGGCTAACAGCTTGTTCGAAGACAATGCTGAATACGGCTATGGTATGGCTCTGGCTCAGAACTTCAAGGAAGCTCGTATCCTTGATCTGATGGAAAAGAACCTGGATGGCGACTGCAAGGAAGCATTTGAAAAGTATTTGGCAGCTAATGGCAACCGTGATGCACAGCGTGCTTGCAAGGATGAAGTTGTTGCAGCTGTTAAGGCAAGCACTAATCCTGAAGTTAAAGAACTGCTGGATTACGAACGTGATCTTGTCAGCAAGTCAATCTGGATCGTCGGTGGAGACGGATGGGCTTATGACATTGGATACGGCGGACTTGATCATGTCATCGCTAACAACCTGAATGTAAACGTTCTGGTTCTGGATACTGAAGTTTACTCAAATACAGGCGGTCAGTCTTCCAAGTCTTCTCAGGCAGCTTCTATCGCTAAGTTTGCAGCTGGCGGTAAGACAACTGCTAAGAAGGATCTGGGACAGATTGCAATGGCATATGGTCATGTTTATGTAGCTTCTATCTCTATGGGTGCTAACAGACAGCAGACTCTGAATGCAATTCGTGAAGCTGAAAGCTATAATGGTCCATCTTTGATCATCGCTTACTCTCCATGCGCTGAACATGGTATTAAGGGTGGTCTGGCTAACCATCAGCAGACTCAGAAGAAGGCTGTTGAATGCGGATATGTTACTCTGTACCGTTTCGACCCTCGTAAGGAACAGCCTCTCACTATTGACTCTAAGGAACCTAACTGGGACAAGTTCCAGGAATTCATCCTGTCAGAAACTCGTTACAGCCAGCTTCCTAAGCTGAAAGGTGAAACTGCTTACGAAATGTTTGAACAGACTAAGAAGGACGCTCAGAAGCGTTACAACCGTCTGGTTAAACTGGCTCAGGACTAATCTAAATCAATACTTGGAACAGGAGAAATCCTGTTCCTTTTTCTATGAAAGAGAAATTGTAATCTTTTGTCATGCTTTGAAATCTTTCGTTTTTCTTAATGGACAATTTGCGAATGAGGGCTATAATAAAACCATACGTTTGAAAGGTGGAAATTCAAAATGAAAGTATTGCTTTATTTTGAAGGGGAGAAAATGATTTCAACATCTGGAATTGGACGTGCATTAAAGCATCAGCTTGCTGCATGTGAATCTGCGGGGATAGAAACAACAACCAATCCTAATGATGACTATGATTTACTACATGTCAATACGGTTGGGCCAGCTTCGCTGGCAGTCATTGAACAGGCTAAAAAAAGGGGGAAGCCTGTGATTTATCATGCTCACTCAACAGAAGAAGATTTTCGCAACAGCTTTGTATTTTCCAATGCAGTGGCACCTGCTTTTAAACAGCATTTGATCAAAATGTACTCCATGGCTGACTACATTCTGACTCCTACTCCCTACAGCAAATCCTTGCTGGAAGGATATGGAATAACTGTGCCTATTGAAGACTTGTCCAATGGCATTGATTTGAAGCGTTTTGAATACAATGATGAAAAAGTGAAAGCTTTCCGAAAATACTTTGATTTGAAAGATGGAGATCGTGTTGTACTGAGTGTTGGCTTATATTTTGAACGAAAAGGGATATTGGATTTTGTTGAAGTAGCGAAACTGCTTCCTGACTACAAATTTATCTGGTTTGGACATACACCGCTGTATTCCATTCCAAAACAGATTCGTGATGTCATCGAAAATCATCCGCGCAATGTTTATTTTCCTGGTTATGTAAAAGGACCTCTTCTTGAAGGTGCATATTTGAATGCAGATTGTTTCTTTTTTCCAAGTTTTGAGGAAACTGAAGGGATTGTCGTTTTGGAAGCATTAGCCTCTGGACAAAATATTGTAGTTCGTGATATTCCAGTGTTTGATCCATGGCTCATCCATTCAGAAAACTGTTATAAGGCAACACGAATTCTTGACTTTGCCAATCTTGTCAAAGGTGTTGTAGAAAAAACTTTGCCTGATGTCAGTATACAAGGCGTGCAGACAGCGGAAAAACGCAGTATTGAAAATGTTGGCAGACAAATAAAGAAAATCTATGAAAAAGTCCTGAGAAGTCATCAGGATTTGATGGGAAAATGGCCTGAGTGACTCAGGCCATATCTATTGATTTCTTAAGTGAAAGAAGTGACTGTATAAGAGGGATTCTCTTTACAAAACGAAAACCTGCAAGTATAATAAATCACTGAAGATTTATCTTAATGATTATAAACAGATTGAAAGTGAGTGATTTTCATGAATATTGGATTGTTTACAGATACATATACTCCAGAAATCAATGGCGTTGTTTCATCCATTGTTACATTGAAAAATGAACTGGAGAAGCATGGTCACAATGTGTATGTTGTAACAACTCATCCTAATCTTTTAGAAGTAGATTACAAAGACAATGTGCTTCGTCTTCCTGGGTTAGAATTGAAACATCTGTATGGTTATGTCATGACAAGTCCGATTCATTTTACTTGTTTGAATAAAATCAAGGAAATGAAACTTGATCTGATTCATGCACATACTGAATTTGGAGTAGGTATTTTTGCGCGTTTTATTGCAAGATATTTCTCTATTCCTCTAATATCAACCTATCACACAACCTATGAAGACTATACTCATTATGTCAATGTGTTCAATCTTGATACGGTTGAAAAGGCTGCAAAAAAGGCAGTCAGCTCATTAAGTAAAATCTATGGACATTCTTCTGTAGAAGTGATTTCTCCATCTGCAAAAACAAAAGAAATGCTTTTGGGATATGGAATCGAAAGAAAGATACATGTGATTCCAACTGGTCTTGATGTAGAACGCTTTGATCAAAAGATGAAAGATGAAAAGAAAACAGCTTTGATTCGAAGTGAATTTGGATTTGCTGATTCAGATACGGTAGTTCTGTTTATGGGACGTCTTGCAAAAGAAAAAGCGATAGATCTCGTTATTGATGGATTTAAGGTCATTGTTGATAAGGGAAGAAAAGATCTTCATTTTTTGGTTGTTGGAGATGGTCCAGAAAGAAATGCTCTTGAAATGCAGGCATCTAGATTAAATCTTACTGATTTCGTTCATTTTGCAGGCAAGAAATCTCCTCAAGAAGTTCCTCATTATTATCATGCGGCAGATGTATTTGTTAGTGCATCAACAACAGAAACTCAAGGCTTGACATTTATTGAAGCACTTGCATCAAAACTTCCAGTATTTGCGCGCCCTGATGATGTACTGGAAGACCTTGTGATTGAGAATGAAACAGGATTTCTGTTTAAAGATGCGCAGGAATTCGCATTCAAGCTGATGAACTATGCAGATAGTTCAGAAATTGAGAAAGAGCGTATTATTTCTAATACCATGGAACGTGTTAAACCATATGATAGTCGAGTGTTCTATCAAAAAATTATGGAAGTGTATGAAAGTGCTATTCGTACGTATGCTGGATATTATCATGTTGTATCTGTCAATGCGAAAGAGGATTATGTTGAATTAAAACTTTCTGGGGCTCAAAAGGAAATCAAAGCGCTGCTTTCATTGGATATGTACATGTCATTGAATCTTCGATTGAATTCAGTGGTGGATCCTGAACAGCTTCTTGAAATCACTGCACAAGAAAACAAAGTCAAGGTATATCAGAGCGCATTAAAAAAATTAGCTATCAAAGATCGTACTCGTAAGGAGATGTATGACTGGCTGACACAGAAAACGGACCTTGACATTGAAAGCATCAATGAAATGATTGAACGTCTTGAAGAAAAAGGGTATATTGATGATGTGAAATATGCACGTTCTGCCGTGATGTCGATGAAAGGGGCATTGATGGGAGAAAGACGTATTTTTAAAGACTTGAAATCTAAGGGAATCAGTGTTGAAATTATTGAGGAAGTATTGAATGAAACAAGAGAAGATGACAAAGAGGTTTTAAATGCAATGCGATATGCTGAAAAAGTTCAGCGTCAAATCGGTAATAAAAGTCTTCGCAAAGCAAAGATGATGATTGCGCAAAAGCTTTATAACCAGGGATATTCTCAGGAAATTGCTGAAAAGGTACTTAGCTCACTAGATTTTGAAGAAGTAATATCGGAAGAAAGAAAAGTGCTGAGGAATCTTGCACAAAAGGCAAAGAAACGCTATGAAAAGAAATACAGCGGTGTAGAACTGAGAAATCATGTGTTTCGTTACTGTTCTTCTCAGGGATTTGAAATTGAAGATATTTATCTTGTACTAAGTGAAATGGAGTGGGAGAATGAGTGTTAAAATCAAAGAATTAACAGATGGTCAGAGCCTAGTTCTTTACGGGCTGGTAACCAATCTGGTCAAAGGAGTGACTTCCAATGGTGCTCCATATCTTTCTGTGACACTATCAGACAATTCCGGAAGCATTGAAGGAAAACTCTGGGATGTGAAAGAAGAACAGGCCAAAATTGTAGAGACTGGGCGCATTTATGAAGTGCGCTGCGAAGTGCTGAAATATCGCAATGCCCTGCAGCTGCGTCTGCATTCTTTAACCAATGTTGATCAGCAGAATTTCGATTTGTCAGAATTTGTCACTAGTTCGTGGATTCCAAAAGATGTGTTGAAGGAAAAAATCAAAGATGCAATATATTCAGTTCAGAATGAAATCTATCGCAAGATTTTGATTCGTTTTTTTACTGAAGTTCAGAATTCTTTCTTTGATTATCCTGCTGCATCTAAAAACCATCATAATTTTGTAGGCGGACTTGCAACACATGTAGTAGGGATGCTGGATATAGCTGATGCTTTGTGCAGATTATATCCTCAGCTTAATCGTGATCTTCTCATTAGCGGCGTTCTGCTTCATGATATTGGGAAAATCAAAGAACTTTCAGGTCCTATCGCAACAGAATATACACTTCAGGGAAAACTGATTGGTCATATTTCTTTGATGAATGCTAAAATTGCAGAAGTTGCGAAAGATCTTGGGTTTGAAGATACTGAAGAAGAAATCCTGCTTCGTCATATGGTGCTTTCTCATCATGGGAAGATGGAGTTTGGATCTCCAGTTCTTCCTTTGCTGATGGAAGCAGAAGTGTTGTCTTTGATTGATAATCTTGATGCGCGAATTATTGCATTGACAGCTGCTCTTGAAAACACTGAAGAGGGCGCCTACACATCGCGTCTGTTTCCGCTTGAAAACAGGGCATTCTATAAACCGAAAACAAAGTAAGGTACTGGCAACAGTACCTTTTCTGTTGTATAATATAAAAAAGGCGGTGACTTGAATGAAAAAACTCGTCATGATGCTGGCAGTTCTTCTGATAGTAAGCGGATGTTCCGTTGCAAAAGAAAAAGCAGCCTGCACATTAACAGGTGGAAATAACACTGTGACAATCACAGAAGGAAGAGATATTGCTTCAGATAAAGAAGGACAGATTCTTCATGTGAAGCAGACTTTCCAGATTGATTCAGAAGAAGCAGATGTATTGGTAATTTATCGTGAGTATTACGAAAAAGAACTTGCAGCATTTGCAGCTGATGAAAAAATGAAAACTAGTTTGACTGAAACAGAA
>JAFQKG010000103.1 GCA_017397025.1 Erysipelotrichaceae bacterium
AAGAATCAGTAGAAGTAGTTAACTGGAACCGTTCAGCTATCGGTTTCAAGACTGGTGATGAAGCAACTGATGCAGCAATCGCTGATTTCATCGCTTACCTGATCACTCAGAATGGCCGCTGGGTACAGATTCTGAATGCTTACTCTCCTTACTATGCAGTACAGGAAGATGCTGACTACCAGAACTTTGTATCAAATGACCTGGCACTGACTGCTCTGGGCAAACAGCTGGTAAACGGTATCGTTCCTCCTACATTCTCTGGTGCTAACCAGGTTCGTACTGAACTGGACACTATGATGAAGGGTGTTCTGAATGAAGGCTGGACAGCTGAACAGGCTGTTAATACTGCTGCAACTAATGCTGAAGCAGCAATGAACGAATAAGTCAAGCATGTTAAAAGAGCTGAGGGTTATTCCTTCAGCTCTTTTTCTTAAATGTTTTGTGTGTTTGAGAAAATGAATGATTTTTGAAACATAGAAAACAATATTTCTAGAGAATTAGAAATATAAGGATGATTTGAAAGGAGAACTTCATCAATGAGCAAGCTTCTTGTATTTTGTTTGGATGCACTGTGCACATGTGATATTGAGTACATGAAGACACTTTCTAATTTCAAGCCTTTGTTTGAAAAAGGAAGTTATATTAAACATGTTGAACCAGTCTATCCATCTCTGACTTATCCATGTCACTGTTCAATTCTGACAGGAAGAACAGTAAAAGGACATGGTGTTGCCCACAATGAAATGGTAGAAGTAGAAAATCCGCGTGCACCTTGGTATTCGTTGAGGTCTCAGATTCAGTGCCGTACTATCATGGATGTGGCGCATGACTATGGAAAGACCACTTGTTCTTTGACTTGGCCTGTATCTGGCGGAGCAGATATTGACTACAACATGCCTATGATTGTACCAATTGACTATCAAGGGGATAATCCTTATCAGTTTTATGTGAACAATGCAACACAAGAAATTCTAGATCGTTACTTCTGGAAGTATGAATATCTATTAACTGGAGAAAAGCGTTCTCTGGATGAATTCACAATGGCGCTTGCGATGGATATCCTAGAGGATTACGGACAGCCAGATATCATGCTGGTCAAGATGTGTGATTTGGATTCTGCGAAGCATCGCAACGGAATTCAGAATGAAGTTGTCAACAAGCAACTGAGAAAGCACAATGAAGAATTGGGCCGTCTGATCAAAGCACTTGAAAAGTTTGGTGACCTTGAAGACACAAACATTGTTATCCTTGGAGACCATGGGCAGTCCGATGCGGTTAAGAATATCAATTTCAATCTTCTTTTGAAAGAGCATGGTTTCATCACAACAGATGAAAACAACAATTTAGTTGATTGGGAAGCATATTGTCATTCAGCTTCAATGTCGGCTTGGATTGAATTGAAACGTAAAGATGATGAAGATTTGAAACAGCGAGTTTATGACTTTTTGCTTTCATGCAAAGAAAATCCTGAATTGAACATTGGTTATGTCTTTACAAAGGAAGAAGCTGAAGAACAGTTTGGTCTTGTCAATGAGCATATTGATTTTGTCATTGAAGGCAAGGGTACAATGAACTTTGACAGTACATTGTCTGGGAAAGATTTGTTTGAAGAATATTTGAAACCTGGATGGAGTCACACGATCGCATCTCATGGCTATTTACCATTCCAGAATGAAACAACAACATTTATTGCTTGTGGTAAAAATATCAAGCAGGGTGTAGTTGTTGAACGTGGCAGCATGTTGAATGAAGCATCTACAATGGCTGCCATGCTAGGCATGGAAATGAATGATACTGAGGGTACACCTTGGACAGAAATATTGAAATAAAAGGGGAGATTTCTTATGAAGATTACTATTGATCACCTGACCAAAGATTTTGGTTCTACTATCGCCGTCAATGATTTTAGTGCTGTTATTGAATCTGGTGAACTAATTGCTCTGTTAGGCCCTTCTGGATGTGGTAAGAGTACGATGCTGAACATGATTTCAGGTATCCTTCCATCTTCAACTGGTCACATTTATTTTGATGAAGATGATGTAACAGATGTGGCGCCTGAAAAACGTGGTGTTGGTCTGGTTTTCCAGAACTATGCTTTGTATCCTCATATGACAGTGCTGGAAAATATTGCATTTCCATTGGAAATCAAAAAGGTGAAGAAAGCTGAACGTGAAGCAAAAGCCATTGAAATGGCTAAGCTGGTTCATGTAGATATGCTGCTGGATAGAAAACCTAAGCAGCTTTCTGGTGGTCAGCAGCAGCGTGTCGCTATTGCGCGTGCTTTGATTAAGAATCCTCGTGTACTGCTTCTGGATGAACCTCTGTCCAATCTGGATGCTCGTCTGCGTATTGAAATGCGTGAAGAAATTCGTCGTATTCAGCAGGAAACTCAGGTTACTACAATTTTCGTTACTCATGACCAGGAAGAGGCTATGTCTATTTCTGACCACATCGTTCTGATGAAAGATGGATTTTTGCAGCAGGTAGCTCGTCCGCAGGAACTCTATGATGAACCTGCTAACTGCTTCGTTGCAGACTTCCTTGGAAATCCACCAATCAACAAGACACATGGTGTCATCAAGGGTGGGAAAATTGTTCTTGATGGAGGCTGCGAAGTTGAACTAGAAGCTGCAAAGAACCTTCCAGAAGGAAAGAAAGTAACTCTCTCTATGCGTGCTGAAGCCATCGTGATTGATGAAGAACTCAAGAACACTGAAGGAACAGTCGTTGAAACTTACGTCATGGGTAAAGAAGTTCTGGCTTATGTATCTCTTGGTGATTACAAGGTAAGAGCTTATATTCCTGCAGAAAAGAACTTTGGCAAAGGACAGAAAGTAACAGTTGGACTGAAGAAGCGCGGCGTTTTCGTGTTTGATGAAGAAACAGGAGCTCGCCTTGCATGAGTACCCGTACAACTGGGAAGAAGAAAGGTATCTCTCTTTCAAGGAAGATAGAACCTTATCTTTACCTTGCACCATTTGCGATTGGTGTCTTGGTGTTTACACTTTATCCAATTATTAACGTTGTTCTGTTGTCATTTAAAGAAGGCTATAACTTTATTACGAAGGATTTTACAAGCTGGGGATTTGGGAATTATCTGTATGTTCTAAAAGATTCCTATTTCCTGCAGGCTTATAAAAATACATTCATGTATGTATTTGTTGTTATTCCAATCTCTACCTGCTTGTCTGTTGTGATTGCTACACTTTTGAATCAAAAGATTAAGTTTAGCAGCCTGTTCCAGACAGCATACTTCCTGCCTATGGTTACATCAACCATTGCGATTGGGTTTGCATGGCGCTTCATGTTTAACTATAAGTCAGGTGTTATCAACTATCTGCTTTCATTCTTTGGTGTAGAGGCTATTAACTGGCTTCAGGTTCCTCAGTACAATTTCCCTGCACTTTGCATTTATGGTATCTGGGCTATTTTGCCATTTACAATTATTTTGCTTCTGTCAGGGCTGCAGAATATTGACCCAATGTATTATACTGCTGCAAAGGTTGATGGTGCTGGACCAATCAAGAGTTTCTTTAGAATTACTCTTCCGCTCCTTGCGCCAACTATTTTCCTTGTGTTGTGTGTAAATACAATTTCAACATTCAAAGTGTACAATGAGCTGTTCCCGCTGTTCCAGGGAGCAGGTATCGCTAACAACATGTTTACTGTTGTTTACTACATTTACTATCAGTTCCGTGTGAAATCACCTGCAAGATATGGATACGCAGCAGCAGCTGCCGTACTTCTGTTCATCACAGTCTTTATCTTCACAATGATTCAGCGCTGGGTTGAAGCTAAGACAAAGAACTAGGAGGAAAGAAGATGGAAAAGATCATGAAATCTCTTAAACATCTGACAGTTGGCAGAGTCGTTGTATATATCTTTTTGACTCTTGGTGCAATTGTCATGTTCTTACCGTTTTATTGGATTATCACGGGAGCAATCAAGACTTATTTTGAAGTGACTGCATTACCTCCTGTATGGTGGCCTTCCGGCTTTAACTTTGATAACTTTGTCATAGCGTTCCAGATGGCACCGTTCTTGACTTATTTCAAGAATTCAGTGATTGCGATGGTTGGAAGTGTTGGACTTTGTACTGTAACCACAATTTTGGCATCATTTGCATTCTCTAAGCTGAATTTCCCAGGAAGACATGTAATTTTTGGGCTTCTGCTTGGGCTGATGATGGTACCATTTGAAATGATCATCATTACAAACTATCGTACAATCATTGACATTAAGATTTACAACACAATCTTTGCCTTGATTATTCCATTTACATCAAGCATTTTCTACACATACATCCTAAAGGGCTTCTTTGACAGTATTCCTGATTCACTGTATCAGGCTGCACGTGTTGACGGCTGCTCAAACTGGAAGTATCTGTGGAGAGTTATGGTGCCAATCGCAAGACCATCTTTGGTGACTATTATTCTGCTGAATGCAATTGCTTCATGGAATAGTTTCATGTGGCCAATGCTGGCAGTTGTCAACAAAGACCTTAGAACATTGCCATTTGGGCTGTATGCATTCGTTTCAGAAGGCGGTGCAGAAACTCAGTTGATGATGGCCGCTTCTACAATTATCGTTGTGCCTATGATCATTCTGTTCTTGTTCGCAAGAAAACAGATTGTCAATGGTGTAGCACGCGGTGGT
>JAFQKG010000104.1 GCA_017397025.1 Erysipelotrichaceae bacterium
TAAGATCAAACATCATAATTTTTTCTCCTATAGATGAGACGTCATCCAATCTGTAATTTCTTTTAATCTGCGAATGCGATGAAGCGGTTTTCCTGTACGGGACAAATCGTGATTCTCGCCTTTGAATGCCACAAGACGGCTTTCTACACCTCGGCACTTCAAAACTGTGTACAGCTGAATAGCTTCAGGAATTGGACAGCGATAATCTTCTGTTGATTGAATAAACAAGGTCGGAGTTACAGCTTCATTGGCATATTTTAATGGTGACATATCCCACAGTTCATCATGACAATTGTAAATATCGTCATATTCCTGCTCAATTGGGAAATCAATGCCATAGTCTGAAGCACAGACTTCTGTGATCCAATTGGAAATAGAGCGCTGAGTTGCAGCAGCTTTAAAACGATTGGTATGTCCAATGATCCAGTTGGTCATATAGCCTCCATAGCTTCCGCCAGTTACACCTAAACGTTCTGAATCAATGGATGGATAGTTCTTGAGCACTTCATCCACAAAATCCATGATGTCTTCATAGTCAATGGTTCCCCAGCTCTTTCTAAGATCCGCAAAGGCATTGCCCTTTCCATCAGACCCTCTAGGATTGCAGAACATCACAAAATATCCTAAAGATGCCCAGTGCTGCATTTCATGATAGAAGATTTCGCCATAAGCTGTCTTTGGTCCTCCATGGATGTCCAAAATGGCAGGATATTTCTTTCCTGGATCAAAATCTTTTGGCAAAAGAACCCAGCCGTCCACACGCATAGGTTTGTCAACACTGATTTTTTGCGGTTTAGCTACATATTTATCTTCTAGAACTGCCGTGTTGAATGAAGTCAAAACTTCCAGCTGCTGGTTGATTTCATAGACTTCCTGCAGCATCTGCTGCTTCATTCCGATAACATACAAGCCTGTTGAACTAATTGCTAAATCATCGCAGGAACCTTCTACATCAGCCACTTTCACTAATGATGTGCCATCAAATTCAAGCACAATAGAGCGTTCATGATCTGTAGTAATAAAATAGGCCTTGTCTTTTTTCTTCATGAAGTTTTTCGTTTTGCCATAGCGGCAGTCGCTTCCCACTGAATTGTACAAAGAATATTCATTGTCACAAACAAGTGTCATTTTCTTATCTTTCAGTTCATAGAACTTATTCGCTTCCATCGCGCCATATTCCTTGCCAAAAGTACCAAGCACAAAAATCTTTCCCTGCAGCTCAAACACTCTTGAAATCTGCATGACATCATCATACAGCACTTCAGTCTGCAATGTTTTGGTATTGATGCGATACACCCAGCTCCATTTTCCTTTGAAAGTTGTATAATCAACCCCAGAATAAAGGATATCATCACCATCAACATCATAGCTTTCCACATCCATAGTCGAAGAGGTCAAATCTGTTATTTCGTGGGTCTGCTTATCAATCAGCACCAGCATATTGCGATCACCATTGGTAATTCCTGCTCCATTAAAGAAGAATGGATATTCGTCAAACACAACATAGTCTTCATCTGCTTTGCGCTTTTCGACATTAGCTTTGCGATTTTCTGCACTTAAATGATGATCATTGGCACAGCTTCGATTGATGCTGATCAAAGCCAGATAATACTGATCATTCAAATCTCTGATTGAATTAACTGCGCAAGGAAGCTTGAATCGAACAGATTCATCGTACAATTTAACAAACTGTGTATGTACAGTAGGATCTTCTTCATCTTTTGTGATGAGATACAACTCATCCCCAAGAAAGAAAGTCGCAGTTTTTTTCTGCCAGTCAGATGCAGTCTTGACTTCTTTAGTCACTGTATCCATCTCATGCAAACGCTGAACATAGCTGTTGTTTTCAACATCTGCGCGTGTTTCAGTAAAATAAAGACGGGATTCATCGTTTGACAGTTTTAAATCTGAAAGAAAACTGTATTCAGTAAACAGGTCAAGTGAAATCTGTTTCATACTTAGTTCACCTTCCCTACTACAAACATCTGATCACGATGTTCTGCTAAGAAATGAACTTCATCATCCACTAGA
>JAFQKG010000105.1 GCA_017397025.1 Erysipelotrichaceae bacterium
ACAGATGACACTGATGAGAAACATCAAACGTGTCTTTGACCCTCAGGGAATTCTCAATCCAGGAAAAATCGTGGATTAAATATGTAAATGGCAGAGATCACTCTCTGCCATTTACATATTTTTTCAATTGCTTCTGCAAGATCATCAACCAGTACTGCAGCGGCATTTTTAGCGTTTTCACTGCCTGCTTTCATGCAGAAGCTGTGATTTTTGAACAATTCAAACATGTCAATGTCATTGTCTGCATCTCCTGCACAATAACAGTCATTAAGATCAAGATTGTGCATTTTGATATAGGCTTCAATACCTGTCTTTTTAGAATGTCCTTTGCAGAGACCTTCAATGAACATTTTATTGGAACGAATGAAATCATACTCTTGTCCAAAGTGCTGCATCAGATTTGAAATGATTGGCTTTGAATCAGTTTGCGGATCAATGTAAATCAGCAATTTTGCTACTTCTGTGATACCATGATTTTTAAATGCTTCTTTAGAAGGGAGTTCACAGATGTCTCGAATGATTCCTGCACGATAGTGATCTTTAAAACGCTGCATTGGCTGATGCATGGAAAGGTCATTTACATAATAGACTCCATCAAAATCAGTAGTTCCAGCATTGGTTTGAGGATAGTGTTCTTTCATCCAATCTGTAATTTTCAGATAGTCTTTCACTGGAAAGGATGCAAAAACAATGTTTTCAGAGCTAGTCATGATTTGCTGCCCATTGAATCCAATTGCATCGACATCATCACCAATCATGGCTGAGATTGCATCTTTGATTTCAGCAGGCCTTCCAGAGGCAATGACTAGCTGAAGCTGCTGATGAATGACTTTTTTTAAGGCGAGTAAATCTTTTTCTTTGATGCCATAACTGCCGTTTTCCAACGGAAAAAGCAATGTGTTGTCCAAATCACAAAATAGAGTCTTCATTTTTCATCCTCCCCATGGTAATTTCTGATTTTTTCAAGGGGTCTTGATTTAGGCCGAACTGCACTTTCTGCCTGCTTCATTGTGGAGGTGTGAGTGGTTTTGATTTTGGTTTCCAGCTCACGTGCACTCATTCTTAATGCTCCTTGCCCCATGACAATCATCTGTTCCAGGTTGTCGGAAGTGGCAACAGTGACTTCAAATTCCTTGGCTAAACGATGTGTAGCAGATTCGATGTAACTGTCTGCTGTCTGTGATGTTTTTGTAAAGACAATGTAAAGATTGCTCAATTTTTTAGAGATGCCTGGATTTTGTTGAACCTTGTAGGCATCAAAGACGACAATCGTGATGTGGTTTGCTTGGTAGCCCTGATAATTGCCAAGCATACGAATGAGTGCTTCTCTGGCGCTGTGCAGATCATTGCGGGCAATGTCCTTGAGTTCATCCCATCCATAAATCATGTTGTATCCATCTACCAGAAGACATCTGGTCTTTTTCTTTTTCAGAATGACTTCTTTTTTAGTTTCTGGTTCTTCTTTGCGAATGATGCGATTGGCAGGAAGTTCACGTTCTTTCTTTTTGTGAGTTCGATTCATGACAGATTCAAGTTCTTCATTGGAAATGGTATAGCGATTGTGAACTGTACTTGCTGGTGTGATGACTGCCTGGTTCCATGTGAATGGAAGATGCATCCATTCATCAGCTTCTTTCCAAGGGACAATGACTGCAGCTCCTTTTTTACAAAAAACTGAGGAAGATGGATGTTCCAAATCACGATCAGGATCGTAGCCTGATGAAGCTATCAGTTCCTGCTGATCAAGAACCTCTTTCATACCATCAAGTCGTGTGCTCATTTTTCCAGTACCATGAGTAAGTGCAGCAAGAGTAATCTGATAGTTTTGCATGGCTCTGACTGAGGCATGGCCTTTTAAGCACATTTTTCCTGAATCCAATGTGATCATGTTCACTTCAGCCTTCATTGTTTCCAAATCAAAGAGCACACGGGAAAGATCATTGGCATCTATTTCAATTTCATAGGCGTAGAGCGGTTCAAGCAAGATGCTTTGAGTTTTCATCAATGCCTGACGTACAGCTCGAAATGCAGCTTCTAGAAAGTCTTGGCCTTCAGTGTGCTTTTCATGATCTTTTCCTGAAAGCAATGTGATTTTTAAGTCGGTCAAAGGTGCTCCTGTCAAAACACCTATCAAATCTGCCTGCGACAGATGAGAAAGAATTGTATTTTGATGCTGAAGCTTGAGCTGATCTGTTGAACAGCGCGATTCCACTTGAATACCGCTTCCTCTAGGAAGAGGTTCTAAAAGAAGATGTACTTCTGCATAGTGGCGAAGCGGTTCAAAATGCCCTGCACCTTCTACTGCCTGAGCAATGGTTTCATGGAAGCGAACTTTTCCATGATCAAAATGAACTTCTGTCTTGAAACGATCAAGGATGTTCTGCTTCAGTACTTCAGTCTGTATTTCTCCCATCAAATGGGCAAAAATCTGTTTGTCTTTTGAGCGATAGACAAAATGCAGCTGAGGATCTTCTTCTTCCAGCTGTCTCAGTTGATTCATAAAGGCAAAAGGATCACATTTGTCAGGTAAAATCATCTGATACATTAGACATGCTTGTAAAGTGGCAGAGGAAGCCTGCTTTTCATAGCCAAGTCCGTCTCCTGCACTTAATTTCACAGGCCCTTTGATAGAACAGATATCTCCTGCACTGACTTCACTGGCCAATGTGAATGAAGTGCCCTGATATTGTCTAAGCTGATCCGCTTTTTCTCCATTTTGAAGAACCTCTTTGACTTTGAGCTGTCCTCCTGTAATCTTGACATGAGTCAAGCGATTGTTTTGATCATCACGGGTAATTTTAAACACGCGGGCACCAAAAGTTTCAGGATAGCTTTTTTCTTTCAGCCAAAAGTTGAGTCCATCAAGCAAATGTTCAATTCCTTCATTTCTTAGTGCAGAGCCAAAGTAGACAGGGAAAACTGCACGTTCTGCAATGGCATTTTTGACGGCATCTTCATCAAAAACCTGTGTTTCTGCCATTTCCAAAAGGGAATCATCGCATAGTGCAATTTCATCTAGAAGTGTTTCTGGATGAAGCCAAGGAAGACAATGGTCAGAAAGTTCTTTGTGCAGCTGACTTAAAAGTTCTTCTTCACTGAAATAGGAAATGTCCATTTTATTGACAAAGAAAAAGACCGGAATCTTGTGCTTTTGAAGTAGCGACCAGATGGTACGGGTGTGTGCCTGTACACCATCCAACGCACTCAGCACAATCACTGCAGTATCCAAAACCTGCAGAGTTCTTTCCATTTCACTGGAAAAATCCAGATGCCCTGGGGTATCCAGAAGAATGAATTCACTTTGCAGCCAGTTGAGTCGGGCTTGTTTCATGGTAATGGTGATCCCACGTTTTCTTTCCTGACCTTCATAGTCTAGAAATGTATTTTGATGATCGACACGTCCAAGCTTGCGGATTTTTCCGGCCTGATACAGCATGCCTTCACAAAGGGTAGTTTTCCCTGCATCGACATGAGCGACTAAGCCAATGACATGTTTTTTTGTTGTTTGCGTCACAGGGATCCCCCTTTCATTTCATAGATAGAATTATTATATCATGAGCCGTGTGATTTCGTCGAACAATAGAAAGAGCCATCAAGGCTCTTTAATCGAATGATGTTGGATAGGAAGCGATTGCACCATGATGTTCAACACTTTTTCCTGCAAAGGCAGAACTTTTTTTCAGCATGTCATCCAGTTCTTCTTTTGAAAGTGATGAAAAATCCTGGATATCTTTGAAAGCGCACTGGTAAAGGAATGAACCGATGAAACCGTCTCCAGCACCAGTTGTATCAATGGCATTGACTTTCAAAGAAGGGACCCATGTTTCAGTTTGTTGTGTGAAGGCATAAACACCTTGAGCACCACAGGTAACAAGTACCAGCTGCACATTGCCTTTCATTAGCATTTGAGCAGCTTCTTTGGGGCTGCTGGTTCCGCAAAGAAACTCAACTTCTTCATCTGAAACTTTTAAAAGATGTGCATATGGGATGAAATCCCAGATGACCTGTTTTAGTTTTTGATGATCTTCCCAAAGCATCAGTCGAACATTTGGGTCAAAACTGATGATCTGCTGTTTTGAAAGTGCAGTCTCAATGGCTTTTAGATGAGCTTTTTTCATTGGACAGTCCACCAGTGAAACACTGCAGAAATGAAGTGCATAATTGTCAATGAACAATTCGTCTGAGATATTATCTTCTCTATAAAGCATGTCTGCACCAGGATTGCGATAGAAGCTGAAGGTACGCTGTCCATTTTCAGACAGTCCAACAAAAGCCAGTGAAGTTTTTGCTTCTTTGGTCATCTGAATAAAAGAAGTATCAATTCCAGTTTCTTTCAGTTCATGATAGATGCGCTGCCCAAACAGATCATCACCAAGCTGTGTTAATAATGATGCCTTGCCTGAAAGCTTTGTATAGGCCCCGCAGACATTGCAGGGAGCTCCTCCTAGCATCGGCAGATAGCTGCCGTCTGGCTGAGGGATAAAGTCGATGAGCGCTTCACCGATAGCGATGATTTTTTTCATAAAGGATGCCTCCTGATTTCTGATTCTATTGTATCATAGACAGGAGAATTTGTGATAAAATGGAAACATACAAAGGAGAAATGAAGTATGACTTATCAACCATCCAAAGAAAGAAAAGAGGCAGTTTCACATCTAGTTTCACTGCCTAAAGTACAGAAAGCATTAGAATTTATTGAAAAAGATCATGAAAGAACAGTTGATCAGCAGATTGAACTCTGTATGATTCCTGCTCCTACTTTCCATGAAGAAAAGAAAGCGGAGCGATTCAAGGAAATGCTGATGGAAGCAGGACTTGAAGAGGTGACGATTACTCCATATGGCAATGTCACAGGTGTAAGAAAAGGAAGATGTTCTGATCGCAAAGTCGTTTTGGATGGACACATGGATACAGTTTATCCGCTGGATACGCCGTTGAACCTAAGAAGAGATGAAGAATTTATCTATCTTCCAGGCATTGCAGATGACACTCGTGCATTGGCTGCACAATTGACAGTGATTCGTGCATTGAATGAAGCAGGAATTGAAACTGAAAAAGATTTGATTTTCATGGGTTCAGTAGAAGAAGAAGGCAAGGGCGGCTTTGGCGGAATCAATGATTTTCTAAAAGATCGAGAGGATGTCGATGCCTGCATTTGCATTGATGGAGATGGATCAACAGGCATCATTTATCAAGCCACAGGTTTTAAGACGATTGAAGTGACTTTCTCTGGAGCAAGCGGTCATGCCTTTGCCCATTTTGGTGAATTGGCCAATCCGCTGCATGCGGCAGCTCGTGCAGTCGCTAAGATTGCAGATATTGAGGTTCCTGTTGAACCTAAGACCACTTTCTGCGTATCAAATTTTCATGCCGGAAATGATGCAGGGATTCATGCTTTTGCATCAGAAGCAGTGATTAAAATCAATTATCGTTCCAATGGGCAAAA
>JAFQKG010000010.1 GCA_017397025.1 Erysipelotrichaceae bacterium
ATAAAAATGGTCAGACATATTCTGACCATCAGCTTAATTCATCAAGATATTTTTTGTTGGAAAGAGTCAAAAGAACTGCAAGTACGGCTGTCATCACACCTATCCAAAACAGGTGATAACTTGTTCCATACTGATAAATAATACCAAACAGCTGATTCAGCAATGCACAGCCAATCGTATTGACCGTTCCATAGAATGCCATAGCACTAGCTAAAATACGACGATCAACATGTCGATGAATGTAAGAAACATACCCTACAGAGCTGACTGCAATCGTAACACCATGAAGTGTCGTTGCAAGAAGAAAGACAGTAACGTTGGAAGAAACAGCACACAGAATATAGCGTACTAGCTGAGCAAGTGCGCCCATCACAAAAATTTGACTTGTTTTCATTCTTCTAAAAATACGATTCGCAAACATGACGATGATGATTTCAGGAAAAACCTGAGCAAAACTGAAAATACCAATCATGGAATCATTCTGACCCAATGTGTTGATCAAATGATTCCCTGAATAATTTAAAATTGTATCAACAACCATGCTTGTCAGCAGCATAATAGCTAAAACAAACAAATAATTTCTATTTTTCAGCAAAGATTTCAAGCTTTCCGTGAAATTTCCCTGATTCTTCTCTTTTTCCTTTATCTTTGAAGCTGGCAGGCAAAGAATCATCACTGCACCAGCAAATGAGCAAAGAATAAACACATGCATATAAGGACCTGTAAATCCAAAAGCAAACATTAGATTCGCAATTACAAAACTGCCTAACAGATAACCCAGCGATCCCATAGATCGTGCAAATGCAAAGTCTTTTCCTGTATCAGAGCAGAACTGAATTCCCACGCTGTCCACAAGTGACCAGACATTTTGGCGAAACATGGAAAGAATCACTGACAGCACAAGAACAGGCAAAAAAGCAGTCTGAGTCATCCACACAAGCGAAGTCATCCCGGCCATGGACAAAATAAAGGCAATCACAGCACGAGGATTTCGTGTCTTGTCACTGAGAATTCCCCATACAGGCGTGATGATCATTGAACCAATCATCCCCAAAGAAGTAATCAATCCAATCTGAGATCCACTGAATCCAAGCCTTTCATAATAGACATTCAGATAAGGTGTAAAAACGCCAAGTGTAATGTAATACACAATGTAAAACAGACATAGCAAACGATAAGTTGTATTCATATTACTTTTTTTCATAAGCAGTATACTATCATCTCAAAACCAGAGATTCAATCTTTATTTTCACTTTTTCAAAAGAAAAGCTTTCTGCAAGAGAAAGCTAATCAAACATCGAAATCAATTTCTTCTGATTGACATCCACTAATCCCAAATCACTCATTTTAACATTTGGAATCACAGGCAATGCCAATGTAACAATGCGTAAAAGTGGATTTTCAAATTCTGTCATCCCCAACTGACGATTTGCCTGTTTCATTGCACGGGCATCCTTTGACAGTTCTTCTGCATGTTTGACAGATAAAAGACCTGCAACAGGAAGTTCAAGTGTATGAAGCACTTTTCCATTCTTTACAGCCGTCATACCTCCATGAACCCGTTTTATTTCATTTGCTGCAAGCAATGCATTTTCAGCAGTGTCATACACAATGGTCAGATTATGTGAATCATGAGAAACTGTGCTGGCCAATGCTCCTTCTTTCAAACCAAATCCTTTAACGACCTGCAATGCAATATGGTCATGATCAGGATAGCGATTTACTACCGCAACAAACTTCAGCTCAGAATCATTTAATTCAATCTTGCCATCCAATACATCCAATTCAGTTTCAAGAAGTTCACTGAATGCACTTTCTGCATTTTCATACTCAAAGATTCTTGCCTTGACTTTCCCTTGTTTTACAGGTGCTTTGATTTCAAAATCAGAAACAGACAACTCTTTGATGCAGATCGAATTGCGAGCTTCCAATTCATCGCTTTTCTCCTCAATCTCAACACACAATTGACCATTTTCAGCAACTTTCTTTCCCGCAAAGAAAACCATGACAGGATTGATGTTCTTTAAATCTTCCAAAACCACCAAATCTGCCGCATATCCTGGAGCAATGGCTCCCAGGTGCTGCAAATGAGCTGCCTGAGCAGAGTTGTAGGTTGCAGCGCGAATAGCATCCACTGGGTGCATTCCCTTTTCAACCATGATGCGAATCCCCTCATTGATATGCCCTGCAGAGAGAATATCATCTGATTCTCTGTCATCTGTACAAAGGCAGACATGATCTAGATATCTGCTGTTTTTTACACCTTCCCAGATGCCATCAAAATTCGTTGCAATGCTGGAATTGGCTGTATCAAGATACATTCCCTGCGCTAGCTTTTCATATGCTTCTTTTGGATGATGCGTTTCATGACAAGTAGAAGGTCCTCCGCAAAGATAAGCACTCAGCATGCGCCCTCTTAGACCCGGTCCATGTCCTTGAATGTAAATACCTTTACGTTCAGCAGCCTCAAGAATGTCCATCATCCGTTCTTCTCCATGAATGACTGCTAGATAATCCATCACTTCTGCCAGACCTACAACTCTTGGAAGTTCTGCAATTTTTTCAATTGTATCCGCAAGAAAATCAGCACCAGCATTTTCTAAACCAGGCACAGAAGGCACACAAGAAGGAACATCAATCAGTTGACGCATAGGCAAGTCATCAGCGCTATCATGCATGTATCGTACACCTTCAATTCCCCACACATTGCCTATTTCATGAGGATCAGTGATGACTGTTGTTGTTCCCCAAGGCAAAACAGCTCGGGCAAAATTACGCGGTGTCAGCATAGAACTTTCAATATGAACATGGCTGTCAATAAAACCAGGAACGATAATTTTACCCTGTACATCAATAATTTCTTTTGCCCTTATCTCTTCATTGTGATAGTCCACATGACAGATAAATCCTTGAGAAACATACACAGTTCCTTTGAGAATTTCTCCTGTAAACACATTCACAATTTTTCCATTTGTAATAGCTAAATCATTGAGCACTTCACCTCTAGCAGCAGCCAGAAATGCTTTTTTATCTTTAATTTGAAGTTTCATTGCAATCACCTTTTCCTCTCTGTCACTATTTTACAACACCAAACCATCATTATAATTGGATTTATTTTTTGTAAATTATCCATCCACTGACAATTAGAACTGCTCCAAATACATACGTTGGCCAGTACACAAAGCTGTACAGGATAAGCCAATCCAACAAATTCCAGTTTTCAATCCACATATGATATAAGCCTAAAACAAAAGGCAGTATAAAAATTCCTATCCCTGTACCTATCAGTACCTTTGAAGTTTTCACAAAATGCCTTCTTTCATTATAAAGAAATTTAATTAATTATATCATAGCATAAGAAAAACCTCTCAAGAAATACTTGAGAGGTAATTTAAATCAATTTATTTTGCTTCAGCAACTGCTGTAGTACCAGCAATTCTTCCATAGAATGTACCAGCACCAATTGCCATACCACAAGATGGATAGTTGTCACCAATCAAACCAGTGAATGCAACTTCACCTGCTGCATACAGACCTTCAATTGGATTATTGTTGGCATCCAGAACATGTGCTTCAGTATCTAGTACCAGACCACCAAGTGTAAAGCTGATTACTGGCATCATGCGGAATGCAAAGTATTTTTCACCTTCAATTTTCCAAAGATGATCAGCACGCTTGCCAAAGTCTTCATCAACGCCCTTGTCGCACAGTTCATTGTATCTTTCAGCTGTAGCAACAAAAGTATCTTTGTCCATGCCAGTCAGTTCAGCCAGTTCTTCCAAAGAAGAAGCCTGAATAGAGTTTTCCAGTGTCATACCATACTGAATAGCAGGATTTGGATCAGTTGCCGTTGCAATGTACCATCCGCAAGGAACGCCAGTCTTTTCAAAAGCCAAAGCAGTATTGAACTGATAGCTATATTCGTTGACTACTCGTTCACCCTTGTAGCTAACCATCAAACCGCCTTGTTCACCGCCGCCAGCACCGCAAGTGAAATCAATGAAGACAGGAGCTGCAGATGGGCTGTCCCAAATCTGTGCACCTACTGCCTCAGCCATGACTAATCCATCACCTACGTTTCCTGCAGGAACACTGCTGTAATAGCCTTCGTCACCAGGAATTCTTGCCATCATTTCACGATTCTGAGCATAGCCGCCTGTTGCCAAGATAACTGCCTTTGCATTAACAGTGACAGTGCTTCCATCTGCTTTTGTTCCCTTAACGCCAACTACTTTTCCAGATTCATCTGTTAAAAGTTCATTTGCAGCAGTATTATAGATAATTTCTCCACCCAGCTCAGCAAAGCTCTTTGTCAGTGGAACTGTGATGCGTCCGCCATGTCCATCTGTCATACCGCTCAAACCAACAGTATTGTGTACCCACCAGATAGGCAGATTGCTGTGAACAGCTTCAACATCTTCAAAAATCACACCATGTTCAGTCAAATAATCCAAATTATCTGCAGAACCGTAAACAAATGGTTTCAGAAGATCTTCATTGATAAAATCCTGGCCTACTTCAAGCAAATAATCGTACAGAAGATCCGGATTGTTATCCATGTTGTATTCAGTCATAAGCTCAGTTCCAGCAGCCAAAATCTTACCACCAGAACGGCTTGTAGAACCTCCTGTGATTCCCTGCTTTTCAACAATCAGAACCTTTGCACCTTCTTCAAGTGCAGAAATACCAGCAGTAAGACCTGCAGCACCGCCGCCTACAACTACAACATCTACGTCATAAGTAACATCTTCTGCAGCTGGTTTTTCAACTGCAACAGCCTTAAGCGCATCCACATCTGCACCTGCCTGAGCAGCTGCATCTGCAACAGCACTGATCACTGCATTAGAAGAAACAGTTGCACCAGTAATTAAATCCACACCCAAAGATTGTGTTTCAACAATTTTAGCACTCAATGCTTCTACAGGAGTTGTCTCCATACCATAAGCAATACCAAATGTATCGCCAACATTTGTGAAATTGATAGAAACGATAGATGATTCATCAAATGTCACTTCTGCAGTCAATTCACCGCGATACCCCTGAACAGTTGCAGTGTATGTCCCTGCAGTAAAGCTAACAGTTGTCAGATCTTCACCATTTTTCATTTTGATTGCCTTGCGCACAGCTGATTTGATTGCATCAGAAGTTACTGTTGCACCTGATACTACGTCTACATCAGCACTGTCTGCTTCTTCAATTTTTGCAGGAAGCTGCTCAATTGCATTCGTACCTACTCCAGCAGTCTCTTTGTCACCAGTCACTTCAACTTTTGTGATGTCTTCACCTTTAAATGTTACTTTGACCGTTACATCGCCGCCAAATCCAGCAGCAGATGCTTCAAATGTTTCCTCTTTTTCAGAAGAACATGCAGCCACAGAAACAGCCATCAAAAGTGAAAGAACACAGATTAAAAGCTTTTTCATTTTCTTTCCTCCTCTTTCTTTTTCAGGTAAATTGATTTTAACATTTCCAGTTAATGGATAGTCAAATTAAATATTTTATGCTTTTTTTCACAAAGTCTTTTAAATTTCGCATGTAGATGTTTAGGTTATGTTCATTTTTTCACAAAACAGCTTGAATAAACCATCCTGTTAGAGTATAGTTCAAATGGAGGGATGAGAATGCGTATTCATGAAGTTGCAAAACAAATTGGTCTTACAAAAAAAGCGATCCATTTTTATGTCAGTGAGGGTCTTGTTCATCCGCTTAAACTAGAGAACAATTACTATGAGTTTACCAGTGAAGATATCAATCGACTTCATCAAATTCTATTTTTTCGAAAAGCTGGCATCTCAATACAGACCATTAAGGAAATCTATGATTATCCTGAAGCAACGAATTTTTTTCTGCACCGTTCATTTCATCAGCTGAAGAAGGAAATCAGCGAAAAACTTGCACAGCTACAAAATCTAGAAACAATTCTGCAGTCTATTCCGCCTAACGGTACACCTCTGGATGTGGAAAAAATACCTGTGGAACATTTCAAACACCAATCTGAAGATATCTGGATCGAGTCCATGCATCCAAATTTTGATGAGCGTATGATAGCCATCCTAATTCTTGCACCATTTATGGATGTTCAAGTCGATGAATACAAACAGTATCTCTGGGATAAAATCTTCAATGACCTAAAAATTCAGTTTAAAAATGATTTATCTGTTCTCACAAACATCATTTATTCATTAAACGGAAATCAGATTCGAGAGTCCTCTTCTTTTCAATTCAATCTCTTTAAACAGATTTCACAACAAGAAGACTTAAAGCCATTTGTAAATTATCTGATACAATGTACTCATCAGCTCATTTTTGAAGAAAATATTCGCCAAAGATGGATATTGCTTTATGATCCTGTGATTCGTCCAATTCTATCCTTCTTTCAGACCACTTCACAAAGAAAGCGCCTTAGTCAATACAATCCTTTGTTTGAACAGTGTGCGCTTAAAATGGAAAGCATTATTCAAAAATGTGTTCAACTTATCAAAAATACAGATTTTGAAAAAGAACTGATTCAGAAACTTGATGGTAAAATACAGATTGATGAATCACTTTATTCTGATTTTTTTGTTATTTTTACTTTTCACAAAAGCATTTATACTCAATGTACTCTAATAGAGTTAGAAAAATTTGTTTCTAAAGATGCATAAGACAGTCTTCATAAACTGTCTTTTTTGTTTCACCATTTCTTCACATCAGATTGATTGAAATTCATAATAGTACTGTTATAATAGAAATACATCTAGTTTTAATAACTAGATGTAAGGTTTTAAAATATTTTGGAGGCTCAATATGGAAGAAAAATCACGCTTCAAAAAAATCATGCAAGGAACGTTTCAGCTTAGTTTTGGTGAAGAATTGTTCAATACCATCTCACATGGTGTAATGTCCATCATTATGCTGATTCTTCTTCCTTTTAGTGCAGTATATGCTTATGCAACTTTAGGAATTATAAAATCTATCGGTGTAAGTATCTTTGTACTTTCTCTTTTTCTGATGTTTATTTCCAGCACACTGTATCACTGTATGAGCTATGAAAGTCCGCACAAAGCTATTTTCCGTATCTTAGATCATATATGTATTTATTTAGCTATTGCTGGCAGCTATACTCCTGTTGCCTTGTGTTTGATCCAAGGATGGCAAGGCATTGTCATTCTCATCATACAATGGAGCATGGTTTTGGCAGGCATTCTTTATAAATCCATCTCAACCAAAAGCATGCCAAAGCTTTCTTTAGCAATTTATCTTGTGATGGGCTGGACTGCTCTCATATTTATTCCCTCTCTTTTAAAAAAATCCTCTATTGCATTTCTGATTTTGATTGCTGCAGGAGGGATTCTCTATTCCATTGGTGCCTGGTTCTATGCACAGCATCATTTAAAATATAGCCATGGCATATGGCACTTATTTATCGTTGGTGCTTCAGTTTTTCATTATATTGCTATTGTTTTTTGCATTTAGAATTTACTCTATATTGAAGGAAGCAGACTACCTTGCCTGCTTCCTTTTATATTTCACTTTCTTCCTCATGCTTGACTCTCAGCATACGATACCCTACCCCAATATGTGTCTGTATATATTTAGGATTAGAAGTATCTTTCTCGAGTTTCTTTCTTAATGTTGCCATAAAGACGCGCAGTGCTGGTGTATCATTTCCACCTGAATTACCCCAGATTTCATTGAGAATATAGCCATGAGTTAATACCTTGCCAGTATTTTTTGCCATCAGACAAAGAAGCCTATATTCAATTGGGGTTAAATGAATTTCCTTACCATTCAAATACGTACATCCAGCAGCGTAGTCGATGCGAAGCTGTCCATTTTCATAAATGCTGGCCTCTTCACTTGTTTTAGAAGAGTCATAACGAACTCTGCGCAGTGCAACTCTGACTCTTGCAAGGAGCTCCTCTACGGAAAATGGTTTTGTCAGATAATCATCTGCACCCGCATCAAGAGCTTCAACTTTATCTTTATCATCGCTTCTAGCAGAAACGACAATAATAGGCATATTGCTCCATTGACGTATTTTCTGAATAATCTGCACCCCATCCATATCTGGAAGTCCTAAATCCAGCAATACTACATCAGGCCTATAAGACAAAGCAAGCATCAATGCACCTGAACCTGTTTTTACCTGCTGGTACTGATAATTCTGAGTATCTAGAGTAGCTGCAATAAAATTTGATATTGCTCGATCATCTTCCACAATTAAAATCTGCGGTTTATTCATATTCCTGCACCTCCGATGCCTTTAAAGTGAATTCAAACACTGATCCATGCGGATGATTGTCAACCATAGAAATAGTTCCTTGATGAGCGTGAATGATGGATCTGCACAGTGCAAGACCAAGCCCCATTCCCCTGCGACTATCCCCGCTTATATTATTCAAAGTTGTAAACATTTCAAACAAGTTTTTCTGTTTGTCTTTTGGAATTCCAGGACCATTGTCACACACTTGAATTACGACTTCGTTTTTTCGCTGAAATGACCTGATTTCAATTTCAGTATTAGATGATGTATGCTTAACAGCATTGTTAATCAAATTAATCAATACCTGAACAATCAAGCTAGCGTCCATTTCTGCCATGATAAAATCATTTTCAAGTTCAACGTGAAGAGGATGTGAAGCAATTCCTGAATCAACATGATTTAAAGCTTCTTCAATGACTTCTTCAACAAGTTCGCTTTCAAAATGAATATTCATGCTTCCATTTTCAATTCGAGTAATTGAAAGAAGGTTTTCTACCAGCTGAATCAACCATTGAGAATCCTCATAAATGGAATGACTCAATTCAGTTATTTTGTCAGTAGTCAATTTTTCCTGTACATTCATCAAAAGCAGTGCATTTCCACTGATTGATGTTAACGGGGTCCTCAAATCATGAGAAATCATACGCAAAAGGTTAGCACGAAGTGCTTCTTGTCTTGCTGCTTCTTCTATTTCCTGTTTCAGCTTTAATGTACGTTGAGTTTCCAGCACCATTGCACACTGTTCAAGAATACTGCTCATCAGATTTTTTTCAAAACTCTGAAGAGGATTATTTTTTAAATCTATACCGCAAAGGGCTAATACTTTTTCAGTACCGACAATAGGCCACACCATCAAGCGGCTATTTGAGCACCAAGCAGTTGTATTGCCACAAATTTGCTTCCTCTCAACTGCACACTCTGCTGCCTCTTGATCCAATGAAGCTTCCATTTCATATTTCTCAAATGGAAAATACATTGATGGCTCGACCTCATTGTTCTCATTAACTTCTGCCATTAAAACATCTTTTTCAAGCAGGATTTTCAACTGACCTGCACAAGCTTCCAATACGCTGCTGGTTCCCTCCGCTTGGGATAAAACACGCGAACTTTCCAAAAGCACTTCTGTATAATACGCTTTCTGAGAACTCTCAACAGCCTGAGATTTGATACGAACTGTTAATGAGCTTTGCAAAAGTGCAGCTAAAAACATAACCGCAAAAGTTGCAATATTTTTTGGATCACTAAGCAATGTAAAATATGGAGAGGTAAAGAAGAAATTAAAAATCAGCACTGACAATACAGAAGATACAAGGCTATATATTCTTCCACTTGTAACCATTGCGATCACTAATACGCCAATCAAATAGACAACAATCACATGAACATCGGCAAGGCCAAGTAAAAGGAACAGATATCCTATTATAGTGCATATCAGCAAAACCGTAATCATTTTTAAAATATCTGCGGCAGAAAATATTTCTTTAGGTGCATTTTGAACAAAACGAAGACTCTGAGTTCTTTTCTGAGAAGAAATCATCATTATGTCGATGTCAGGCAAAACTTTTGAAAGCTGTACAGAAAGTCTTTTTGTCATACTAAAAAAAGAAAGCCAAAATACATCTTCCTGAAGCACGACATGCGTAGCATTGCTAATTCTCGCATATTCAGCACTTTGAAGCACAAAATCTTGCTCATCAAACGTAATAATACGCGCTCCCTTGCTTTCTGCAAAGGCAATGTTTCTTTTCATATCTGCATTCTCACGCAGATAGTTGTTATCTGCGACAACAGCACTAAAGCGAGCATTCAAGGCATATGCTATCTGGGCACCAGCACAGATTGCCTTTTGATGATCTGATGCATTTGAGATGCAAACTAAGATATGCTTCTCTTTCATGAAGATTCCTCTTTTCGATTTGAGTATATCACAAAAGATACAAAAAACTTAGATAACCCTGTATATCTTAACAACATCTTAATGTTTACGCTTTTACACTTAACTGCACCTACATAAGGTCGATGCTAGAATACAGGATAGAAAGGATGTCGATTCATGAATCTTTTTAAAAGAAAACAGCTGACGCCTTCACAAATTATACTCTTCAGCTTTCTATTGCTGATTCTCAGCGGTACTATACTGCTTATGCTGCCAATTTCTTCAAAAACAAGAACATTTACTCCTTTTACAACAAGTTTATTTACTGCAGTATCTGCTACTTGTGTAACAGGTTTAGTTTTAGTAGATACTGCAACACATTGGTCACTGTTTGGTCAGATGATTCTTCTATTGCTTATTCAAATCGGAGGCATGGGAGTTGTCACTATGGCTATTTCCATTGCTTTATTTACTGGACAGAAAATAGGATTTCGTCAGCGATGGGTTATGCAGGAATCCGTTTCTGCTCCTCAAATCGGAGGAATCTTACGGCATACACGCTTTATTTTAAAAATTACATTTACTATAGAAGCAATTGGTGCTATTCTCCTGTCATTTCGATTCATTCCGCAATTCGGTTTTTTTAAAGGCTTTTGGTTAAGCCTATTTCATTCGATTTCAGCTTTCTGTAATGCTGGATTTGATTTGATGGGTGCATCTGCTCCATTTTCATCTTTGACAAGTTATCTTAATGATCCATGGATTGTCATGATCATTTCTTCGCTTATTATTTTTGGAGGCCTTGGCTTTCTGACTTGGAAAGATATTGAAACGCATCATTTTGATTTCAAACAGTATTCATTGTCATCTAAGCTTATTCTTAAAACAACCTTGTTTCTTTTGCTTGCTTCATTTGCTTATTTTTTCTTTATTGAGCTTAATCACTTCAGTTTCTCTGATCGACTTCTTGCAAGCTGGTTTCAGTCAGTTACACCTAGAACTGCAGGATTTAACACATTGGATCAAACACTCCTTAGTGAATCAGGCATACTCATTACTATCATTTTGATGTTAATTGGAGGAAGTCCGGGGTCCACTGCAGGAGGCTTTAAAACAACCACACTAGCTGTGCTAGTATTGAGCATGCGTTCAGTCTTTACACATCGCACCAATCCTCAGGCTTATGGACGAAGAATAGCAGTTGATTCTTTACAGAATGCAAGCTCTATTTTTATGCTTTATCTTGTTTTATTCACATCTAGCGCATTGATTATCGCTCATATCGAGCAAATCCCTCTGCTTAGCACACTGTATGAAACTGCATCTGCAATCGGTACGGTTGGTCTTACATTGGGAATTACTCCTTCCCTTTCAACCATATCACAATTAATTTTGATTGGATTGATGATTTTTGGCAGAGTTGGTGGTCTTACTATCATCTACGCAGTATTCTCCAGCAGCAATTCTAATGCGCTCCAGTATCCACAAGAGAAAGTTTCAGTGGGTTAGAAAGGAAGTTTATGAAAACAATATTATTGATCGGTTTAGGAAGATTTGGACGTCATATGGCCCAAAAACTGAAGGAACTTCATCATGATGTTCTAGCTGTCGATTACAATGAACAGCGCGTTAATGATATTCTCCCTTATGTTACAAATGCACTAATAGGTGACAGCACCAATGAGCAATTTATCTCTTCATTAGGAGTTAGAAACTTTGATGTCTGCGTTGTAGCAATTGGCGATAATTTCCAAAGCTCACTTGAAACCACTGCATTGTTGAAAGATTATGGAGCAAAGTTTATTGTTGCAAGAGCGTCAAGAGAAGTCCATGCTAAGTTTCTTCTAAGAAATGGTGCAGACGATGTTGTCTATCCAGAAATGCAGATGGCATCATGGTCTGCAGTTCGTTACAGCTCTGATCATATTTTCGATTATATCGAGCTTTCCAATGATTATTCCATCTATGAATGTGACATTCCATTCAACTGGATTGGAAAAAGTGTCATGGATCTGCAAGTTCGTCAGCGTTTTCATGTTAATATTTTAGCAGTCAAAACCAACGGAGTACTTCATCCAATGCCTGGCCCAAATTATGTGTTTCAATTTAAAGACACTGTACTTGTTCTTGGAAGCAATAAAAATCTTCAAAAATTCTTGCATTTGTAATGCATCTTAATGAGAATTTAATGCAAGATACTGTTACTTAACATCATGCCAATTCCCTCTTTGATAAGATAAAAGTGGGAAGTGATCTGATGAATATCTTGTTCATTCTTTTTGGAATAATCTATGCAATTGCTGTAAGTATGATTGCTGTTTACTATTGCGATAAATTCAGATCGCTTGTACGAACAAAAGGAAAATCAGCTAAAAAAAAAGCGCGTATTCGTCACTGAATACGTGCTTTTCTTATTCAATCAGCTCATAACAAATCAGTTCTGAGGCATTCAGATTCACACTATGTAAATCCACACTGTTTTTAGTGCTGTTGTGATAGGTTGTATAAGTATAGATACCTGTTTTTGTGTTGCAGCAGCAGGAATAGCGGGTATATTCAAACTCTCCATTTGGACACTGTACACATCCTTTTGGCATTGCAACGGCATTCAGAATATGAAAAAACTGACTGACGTTTTCTTTTTCGCTGTTTCCAAAGAATGATTTGGACTTCACATAAGCTGCACGCACAAAGCGAGAAATTGAGGAATAGTCACCAGGCAATCCTAATGCGCCAAACCCTAAAGAGATGTTGTTCAGTTCAATCTCCGGATTGAGCGTATTCACTTCATTAGCTTCTTTTAATCCCATGTACTGATGCATATTTATCAGATGATAATCAAAAGTCGGGTTGTTGGTTAATACACCCCATGGATTGTCATAAATCTTCAAACCATCTTTTACACTTTCAACAGTAAGAGAAGTTTTGGAATCTGAAATGATCCAATGCAGCGGAGTGAGTGGTAATTGGTCACTGAAATTTGTATTGACAAGGTTCATCTTTACGAGCAGTCTTTTTGCCTGCTGAACATCTTCACACTGACCTAAAATCCATGGAATGAATTCAAAAGGTGCCACATTGTCCTTGGAAGCATCATATGCTTTGTAGACAGCATTCCCTGGAAAATTCAGTCCTGCCATGCTCAATCCCTTTTCATTGGTTGCTTCATAATACAATGGTGTTTCGTCTGCAACCACAGCCATGCCTATCAAGGCATAATGTGTCTTAAGTGCCTCAAGATGCCGCATCTCAAACACAAATTGACGTGGAGTAATGACTACACATTCACCATAAGAACGATCTAAATCTAAATTTCTGCCAAAATAATGATCTTTTGAAACAAATGAAACTGCAGTACACATCACGATCCCTCTTTCTACTTTTATTGTATCATTATTTTTGCACACTGAATATTGACGTATACTTGAAACTGTTTATTTAAGATTTCCTTTTTCAATGTTCTGATTTAACAGTTCAACTGTCACTTCAAAGAGCTGCTTTGATCCTAAACGTGTCTTGGATTGTCGACCAAACACCTGTTCTTTACTGACACCGTGTTCTTTCCAGTCTCCTCCATCATTGGAATGGTTTAGAATCAAAGGCTGAAGATTGTCCATTGCATGCGCATATTTTGCTTCCATTGTCTCATAAGCTTCAAATTCATCAAACAAAGCAATCATTTCTTGTTTCTGATCTTCTGGAAGCATCCCAAATATCTTTTCTTTTGCAGCATCTTCTCTTTCTTTTTGAGATGATAAAGCTTCCACATCATAAGCATAGGTATCTCCTGCCTCAATTTCAACGATATCATGAATCAAACACATCACTATCACTTTGGCAATATCTACTTTTTCATTGGCATATTCTTTTAGCAAATATGCCATAATTGCCATGTGCCAAGCATGTTCCGCATCATTTTCTCGTCTGCCATGGCCAGAAAGGTGTGTCTGGCGAAAAATATTTTTTTCTTTATCAATTTCTAGCACAAATTCAAGCTGTTTTTTAATTCGGTTGTTCATTATGCCCTCCTAAATTTCAATGACTGACCCGCTTTGAATCGCATGAATTTGATCTTTCATAACTGTTTTCATAAGTTCAGTCTGCTTTTCTCCTGTACAATGACCTGTATAGTAAACTGTTGAAAACTGTTTTAAAATTTCCGCAAGTGAAATGAGCTCGTACTGATGATCAGTTGGATGAAGTTTTTTTAAATGAAACCCTCCGATCAGCACATCAGGCCTATACCAATGTACATAGTTTAAAATTCCTTTATGTGAACAGCCGCTGATTAAAATTGACTGATTCTTTTCTTTAATCATTAATACAATTTCATGATCAAATTGATCAGGATGATGAATTCCATCTTTTAGTTCACTGAGTCCAAAAGACTGAACTGGTACAATTTCACTTTTGCCAGCTGTACAAAGAATTGATATTTCTTCATCCAAAATGAAATCTTCTGTAATTCGTTTGATTCGTGGAGAATCCTGCAATCTTTCATCAAGTCCAATGTATTTCTCAGGTCCATGATAATAGCGATGAAATGCTGTTTCATGAAGATAAACAGTAGCATGTGAATTCAGTTTTAAAAAGGAAAGAAGTCCCCCGCCATGATCATAATGCCCATGAGAAATAATCACAGTATCAATTTGAGCCAAATCAATCCCAAGAGTTTTCGCATTGTCAATAAACAAAGCACTTTGTCCAGTATCAAATAAAATGTGATGCTTTTTAGACTCTATATAGAGTGACAGACCATGTTCACAGTGTAAATCATCTTGACAGGTTGTATTTTCAATCAGTACAGTACATTTCATAGACTTCATCTCTCTTCAAATTTAGTTTAACACAAAGTTCTTAAAATGAGTTGCATTCTATTTCCGTTTCAGGCTAGTTTTCGTATAATGAAGAGGAAATGAGGAAAAACTATGCAAATTAGAAATAAAATTGATCTTCATCTGCACATTGATGGTTCAGTAAAACCAGAAACAGTCGCAGATCTTGCCTACAAATATCACATTGAGCCTGAATGCAAAATGACTTTGGAAGAAATACGCTTGTCCATGACAATTCCAGAAGGAGAATACGACCCAGATTTTTTATCATTTGATCCTGCGCTCAGAATCATGCAGAACAAAGAAGGATGCATTCGAGTAACAAAAGAACTTATTGAGCGCCTAGAAGAAGAAGGACTGATTTATGCTGAATTAAGATTTGCGCCACAGTACCACACAAGAAATGGCATGACACAGGAAGAAGCTGTGCTTGCAATGATAGAAGGATTGAATCAAGGTCTAGATTCATGTACAAATTTGAAAGCAGGACTGATTCTTTGCGCCATGAACCATTGTGATGCTCAAAGCAATTTCAAAGAAAACATGGAGACCCTCCATTTGGCAAAAAAATATCTCCACCATGGAGTATGCGGATTTGATCTGGCTGGGTATGAAGAAAACATGAAAAACTATCAGATACTGTTTGATACAGCTCATCAGCTGAACATTCCTTGTACTACACATAGTGAATTTACAGTGAAAGATGCATTGAACTATCGTACTACACGTATTGGTCATGGATATCAGGCTGCATTGTTTGAAGATTTGACGGAAGCAGTTATCAGAAATAAAATCACACTAGAAATGTGTCCAGACAGTTCATTATCCTATGAATATGGTTTAAATAAAGATGAAACACATCCTCTTGTCCTGCTTTATAAAAAAGGTGCACGTGTGACAATCAACACAGATAACCTGACTGTGTTGAATACTTCATTAGAACATGAATATGAACTTTGTCGTCAGATGGGATTAAGTGATGAAGATATTATCACCATGAACAATTACGCAATTGAAGCTAGTTTCGCTGATGAAAAGACAAAAAAAGAACTTCTCAAAGTTCAGAAGCTCCGATACAGACAACTCCATTCATAACATGGAGTTGTTTTTCATATAAACAAAAAAAGGAACTCGCAAGAGTTCCAATAAAAACCTGGCAGCGTGCTATCTTCACATGAGCACGCCATGCTATTGTCGCCGCTGAGATGCTTAACTTCTGTGTTCGGGATGGGTACAGGTGTGTCCATCTCGCTATCGCCACC
>JAFQKG010000106.1 GCA_017397025.1 Erysipelotrichaceae bacterium
CTGCGTGCAAAGCAGGCGCTCTCCCAGCTGAGCTAATACCCCATTTGTATATTCAATTCGATGGTGGGCCTGAATGGACTTGAACCAACGACCTCACCCTTATCAGGGGTGCGCTCTAACCACCTGAGCTACAGGCCCATAAGCTTCCATCGAATGCTTAATAATAATAGCAGAGCACTTTCATCATGTCAACACCTTTTTTTGGTTTTTTTACAACAAAATTTCAAGAAAATCATGAATTCCTAAATAGATTGCATAAGCCAGATTCGCTCTATAATTCTCATCCTGCAGTTTATTTAAATCCTTTGAATTCGTCATAAAACCTGCCTCAACAAGAACACCTAATGTTTCTGTTTCATTTAAAAGATAAAAGTCAGCAGATGCCGGAATGTAATTGCTTTCTGTGATGTCTTTCAATCGATGCTGAATCTGATCTGCCAGTTTTCTTGAATTCTCATCTTCTTTTCGATAATACACCTGAGAGCCGCTACAGCGCTGATCAGCACTTGTGTTGCAGTGAATGCTGACAAACAATGTCACATGATTTTGATTGATAACATCTGCGCGATGCTTCATGTCTGAACGCTTGATGTTGTTAGCATTTTCATCTGCCAAATCATAGTCATCTGATCGAATCAGCTCTACTGTTGCACCTGCCTTTTCTAAAATAACTGCCAGTTTTTTTGACAAATCCAGATTAATTTCATCTTCATCCTGACCATCAACCCTTGCGCCTGGATCATTTCCTCCATGTCCTGCATCGATCACAATATATGTTCCATTTAAAGTACGATCACTCATGACTGTCATTGCTTGTACCAATGGTTTTCTAGCAAAAAAAGCCAAAGTTAGACACAAGAAATAAACAAGGATTCCCCATTTTCTTTTCATTTCATCACCAATACATTGTATTCAGCATTTGATAAAGCAGAACATAAAAGGAATCCGTTTGCTGGATTCCTAAAAAATCAGATATTCACATACTAAACAGAGAATCAAAGGAATAGTCATATACGACAGAAGATCCGAAATCTTAGAGTTTTTAGATGCTTCCTTTTGTCTGTTTTTTACTCCTTGTTTTCCATGCTCAATCGAAATCTGAACAGGTCCCTGCCTAGAAGGAGAACCCATATAAAAATCAAATCCATCCATGCACACAAAGATACCGCCAATCACTGCAAAGGCAAGCCACAGATAAAACATTGGATCAATCCCCTGCACAATACAAAACGCATAGGCTCCAAACACTAGAATAAACCATCCAATTAAAATTCCAATCAGCATTGTCTGTCTCCTTTTTTGTTATTTTAGCACAAATATATTGACGTTTGTTAAAACAATAACAATTATCACTAAACTCAACAGTGAAAATGCTTAGAAATCTTCCTGAACGGGACTTTTATGATAAAATAGAAAAAAACAGGAGATTCAAATCTATGACAAGAAAAAACTTTGGCCCTAAATCATGGGTATATCCACAACCCGTTTTCATTATCGCAACCTACAATGAAAATGGCAGTGAAAACGCAATGAATGCTGCATGGGGATGCATTTCTGATGTCAATCAAATTGCCATTTACGTCAGTCAAACACACAAAACCGCTGAAAACATCTTCTCAAGAAAAGCATTCACCGTCTCTATGGCAACCGCAGATCATGTTGCTGCCTGTGATTTTGTCGGTGTTGTATCAGGAAACAATGATCCAGATAAATTCGCAAAAACAGGATGGCATGCATCAAAAAGCCAATTTGTAGATGCTCCTGTGATTCATGAGCTTCCAATGACGCTGGAATGCAGAATGATCAGCTTTGATTATGAAAGTGAACTGCTGCTAGGTGAAATTGTCAATGTTAGTGCTGATGAGTCTATTTTGACTGATGGAAAGATTGATCTAATGAAATTAAAACCAATTGCCTATGATTCCTGCAACCATGCTTATGTAGTTTTAACAGAAAAGGTTGGCAATGCCTTTAAAGATGGTTTTGCCCTGAAAAAACATGAATAAAGTTCTCGCATTTGATTTAGGAGGAACAGCTATCAAATATGGTCTGATTGATTTTGCAGGAACAATCCTTTTTACAGACCAGGTTCCTACCCCAAAAGAATCTCTTGGGCAATTTCTTGACGTTTTGGATTCCATTGTCCTTCCTATTAAAGAAAGCATCAAGGGAATTGCTATGTCCATGCCTGGAAGGATCAATCACAAAACTGGTCATATCTATACTGGTGGTGCTATTTCGCGCTATATGACAGATATCCCATTAAAAGAACTTCTCGAAAGCCGCTATCAGCTGCCTGTCGCCATTGAAAACGATGGGAAATGTGCAGCTCATGCTGAACTTTGGAAAGGTAATCTAAAAGATGTCAATTCTGGTGCTGTCATTCTGATTGGTTTTGGCATAGGAGGAGGTATTGTGCTGGATGGCAAGGTTTGGCGAGGTGTTCACGATTCTGCTGGAGAATTCTCTTATCTTGTAACAGATTACCAGCATGGTTCTGAAGACGCTGCTTACTGGAGCTATTCTAACGGAATTTATGGACTACTGTCCCCTTACGCAAAGCAGAAAAACATCCCAATCGACCAAATCAACGGAAAACTCTTTTTTGAAGCCCTTCATCAAAAAGATGAAATAGCTTTGAGTATCTTTCACTATTATGTTCAATCCTTGTTTTCTGGTATCCTGACACTGCAAGGAATTCTTGACGTTGACAAATATTGCATTGGCGGGGGAATATCAGAACAAGATATTCTTATTGAGTCACTCCGTACAGCGGTCAACAGCTATTTTGATCATGCACCAGAGTATGTTGCGATGATTCGTCCACAAATTGATCGCTGTCGATTCAACAACAATGCGAACATCATTGGCGCATTAAAAAACTTTCTTGACTTGAATGGGTAGAAATACCCATTTTTCTCATGGTACAATACACTCGGTGATAAGATGAATCTTGAAATCTATGGTACACTTGGACCTTCCTGCTCAGAAAGAACTATCATTGAACAAATGATTCAAAAAGGAATGACTGGCATACGTCTGAATCTTTCCCATTGTAATCTGGATGAACGCAAAAAATGGATTGATGCATTTCATGATGCCTGTAAAGCTCAGAATCAGCACCTTGATTTATTGATTGACATGAGAGGTCCTGAACTAAGAACACTTGACTCTTCTTGTCCTATGAAATGTATGCAGGATAACGAGATCATATTGGATCAAAAGATACTTCCCGATTTGATTCTTCAGCACGCAGAGATTGACGACATTCTTTTGATTGATGATGGAAAAATTCAATGTAAAATTCTGAAAAAATTCCAATTCAAACTGCATTGTCAAGTTTTATGTCCAGGCACCCTCAAACCAAGAAAAAACATCGCCATAAAAGAGAAATCACTTCTTGGCCCTGTCATGACAGAAAGTGATTTAATGAATCTAAAGCTCGCTAAAGAGTATGGCGTGACTTCTATCATGCAGCCTTTTGTGACTAGCGGACAGGATCTTCTTTCTGTCAGAAGTACATTGAAAAAAATGCATCTTGAAGATTTGAAAATCTACGCTAAAATTGAAAATATGGAAGGTGTCCATCACCTTGAAGATATCCTTCCACATTGTGATGTCATCGTCATTGCACGCGGTGATTTAGCCAATGCATGCACACTTGAAAAGCTGCCTTGCATCCAGAAAGACATTGAAGCTCGCTGTCATCTTGCGAATAAGCCTTATATGGTTGTCACAGAAATGCTGCATTCCATGATTAATCACCCTGTAGCAACCCGTGCTGAAGTCAGTGACATCTTTCATGCAGTTTATCATGGAGCTTCTGCCATCATGCTGACTGCAGAAACTGCAAGTGGAGCTTATCCGGTTGAGGCCATGCACACTTTCACTCAAGCGGCAAAACATGCCCTTGAATATAAAAAGGAGAACAAAAAATGATTAAACTCTTAGTTACCGATCTGGATGGAACATTCATCATGCCACAGCCTGTTGACGGAAAAATTGTCTGCAAGGAAAATACAGAAGCCCTTCACCGTTTTATTGCAGAAGGCGGACGATTTGCCACTGCAAGTGGAAGACATCATGATTTTTCCTATCAGCTAATGGATGAACTCGGATTCAAATTTGACGCTATCGGCATCAACTCAGCGACGATTGTCAAAGATGATTGTCTGATTGAACACAATCATCCAGCACGTCATATTGTACGCATTGTTGCTGAAGAGCTGACAAAACCAGAATACAAAGATCATCTGGAAGTCATTGCTGTAGACTTAGAGCAGAACTATATCTTCGGAAGCAAAGATTCTTGGGTCAAAGAACGTTTTCTAAAACGTGCTGAAACCAATGAAGTTAAA
>JAFQKG010000107.1 GCA_017397025.1 Erysipelotrichaceae bacterium
GAACTGAATCGTAAAGGATTAGAAAATAGAACGGCTTGGGAAGAAAAAGGATATCGTCTTCCTGAATATGATCTGGATGAAATGATTGCCAAGACAAAAGAAAATCCATTCTGGGTTCATTTTGGACCAGGGAATCTTTTCCGTGCATTTCAGGCAAAAGCAGCACAGACTCTTTTGAACAAGGGTGTTCTTGATCGCGGGATTGTCGTTGCAGAAGGTTTTGACTATGAAATCGTTGAAAAAATGAATCGTCCTCATGACAATCTGCATGTTGCAGTGACTTTGAAGGCGGATGGAACGATTGAAAAGACAGTTGTTGGGTCAGTGGCAGAAAGCTGCATTCTTGATTCAAACAATGAAGCTGAATTTGAACGTTTGAAAGAAATCTTTAGAAAAGATTCTTTGCAGATGGCATCATTTACCATTACTGAAAAGGGCTATGCAACAACCAATGCCAAGGGTGAACTTGTTCCAGCTATTGCTGCAGATTTTACAGCTGGTCCAGTTAAGCCAAATTCATATTTAGGCAAAGTTGTTTCTCTGCTTTATACACGTTATCTTGCAGGCAGAAAGCCGATTGCACTGGTTTCTATGGACAACTGCTCTCACAATGGTGATAAGGTTTATGCTGCAGTGAGTGCATTTGCTGAAAAATGGGTAGAAGCTGGACTTGCTGAAGAAGGATTTATTGAGTATATCAATGACAAGAACCTTGTATCTTATCCATGGTCAATGATTGATAAAATTACGCCTCGTCCAGATGCATCTGTTGTTGAAATGCTGAGCAAGGATGATGTGAATCTGGAAACTGTCATCACATCCATGAAGTCTTATGTTGCACCATTTGTCAATGCAGAAGAAACAGAATATCTTGTGATCGAAGACTGGTTCCCTAATGGCCGTCCTGAACTAGAAAAAGCAGGTCTGATGTTTACATCAAGAGAAACAGTGGATAAAGTTGAACGCATGAAAGTCTGCACATGCTTAAATCCGTTGCACACTTGTCTTGCGGTATATGGATGCATTCTTGGATATGAGAGCATTTATAAAGAAATGGCTGATCCTCAGCTGAAGAAACTGGTTGAAGTTGTGGGTTATGAAGAAGGTCTTCCAGTGGTTGTAAATCCAGGGATTCTGGATCCGAAGGAATTTATCGACACTGTATTGAACGTTCGTTTCCCTAACCCATTCATGCCTGATACGCCTCAGCGAATTGCAACAGATACTTCTCAGAAGCTGGCAATCCGTTTTGGTGAAACTGTGAAGAATTATCTGGCAAGCGAAACTCTGGATGTCAATGACCTGAAACTGATTCCTCTGGTACAGGCAGGATGGCTGCGCTATCTGATGGGTCTTGATGACAATGGCAATGAATTTGTACTTTCTCCAGATCCATTATTGGAAGAAGTTCGTCCAGTTGTTGCAGGTGTCAAACTTGGTGAGCCATTCAATGCTAAAGAAGTCATTGGACCAGTTCTGCACAATGCAAAAATCTGGGGACTGGATCTTCATGAAGCAGGCTTGGCTGATAAGGTCTGCATGTACTTTGAAGAATTAACTGCAGGTGCTGGCGCAGTTCGTGCTACATTAAAGAAATACGTTGGCGAATAATCGATCACTAGCAAAGAGGATCGATGTATGAGACGTACAATAAAAATTGATAAGAATTGGCATTTTACTGGTTTTGATGGAGTTCGCACTGATGTGCAGCTTCCTCATACCTGGAATGCTTTAGATGGCCAGGATGGAGGAAACGACTATAAACGTGGTACATGTGTTTATGATACGGTTGTTTCAAAGCCTGAACATCAGAAAAATGAACGTGTATATCTTCAGTTTCATGGTGTGAATGCTTCTAGTGAAGTGATTTTAAATGGTGAAACTGTTTGTACACATGATGGCGGCTACTCTACATTCCGCAAAGATGTGACTGAACTTCTGAAGGAAGAAAACACATTGACTGTAAAGGTAGATAACAGTGTCAATGATCGTGTTTATCCACAGAAAGCTGATTTTACTTTCTATGGAGGTATTTATCGTGATGTTGAATTCCTGGTTGTCAACGAAGCGCATTTTGACTTGGATTATCATGGCGGCTTTGGCTTAACTTACACCACAAAAGTAGAAGGCAAAGATGCTGATGTCCGTGTTCTTTCTTATGTTAGTGAAAAAGCAAACGGGCTGACAGTTCAGGTTGAGCTGACAGATGCAGCAGGCAAAAGCGTTGCATCTGGCACAGGAAACGATGTGATGCTGCATGTGGACAATGTACATCTGTGGGATGGACTTGAGGATCCATATTTGTATCGTTTGACTGCAAAACTCGTTCAGAATGAAGATACAGTGGATGAAGTCAGCTGTCAGTGTGGAGTGCGTTATTTCCATTTCTCACCTAAAGATGGTTTCCATTTGAATGGAAGACCTTATCCGCTTCATGGCGTATCACGTCATCAGGACTACAAAGGAATTGGCAATGCCATCAGCAAAGCTGAACATGATCAGGATATGAATTTGATTGTGGAACTGGGAGCCAATACAATTCGTCTTGCACATTATCAGCATGATCAGTATTTCTATGATCTGTGTGATAAAATCGGTATGATTGTCTGGGCGGAAATTCCTTACATTTCTGAACATCTGGCAAATGGTAATGAAAATACAATTTCTCAGATGAAAGAGCTGATTGTTCAGAATCATCATCATCCATGCATTGTGACATGGGGCGTATCCAATGAAATTACGATTTCTGGTGCATATTTGAAAAAGCAGATGCTTGCGAATCATCGTGTTTTGAATGATTTGTGCCATCAAATGGATCCAACTCGTCCAACAACTCTGGCGTGCTATGCGATGTGTCTGCATTGGAATCCGGTTGCCCACATTACTGATTTGGTTGGATGGAATCTGTATCTGGGATGGTATGTGCCGTTCTTGTGGCTGAATGATGCATGGGTCAAACTGTGGCATCTTCTCTATCCAAACAGATGTCTGTGCTATTCTGAATATGGTGCAGAAGGTATGCCGAATCTGCATTCCAAAAAACCAAAACGAGGAGACAACTCTGAAGAATATCACAGATACTATCATGAATATATGCTTGAATTCTTCAAACGCTACCCATATATGTGGGCACATTACTATTGGAACATGTTTGATTTCGCAGCTGATGCAAGAAATCAGGGCGGAGAGCCAGGCATGAATCACAAGGGGCTTGTCACATTTGACAGAAAAGTTAAAAAAGATGCTTTCTATTTATATAAAGCATATTGGAACAAAAAAGATCACTTTGTATACATTGCAGGAAAACGCTATGAAAAGCGCAGTCTGTCTAAACAGACAATCACTGTGTATTCAAATCTTCCTGAAGTATCCTTGTATCATAATGGCACTTTGGTAGGAACAAAGAAAGGTCACAATGTCTTTAAATTTGACATCACTTTGGCCGAAGAAAACAAACTTGAAGTGAAAGCTGGAGAATTTACAGACAGTTGTGTCATCTGTAAAGTGGATACAGAGCCTAAAGAATACTACCTTGAAAAGGGCGACAGCTCCAACTGGATGTAAAATAGCAAAGAAGGTTGAATATGAGCGAAAAGAATACAAATACTTCCGTGAATAGAGCGAAAATGTACCAGCTGGTACTCTTTCCGTTCAATAACGGGGCAACAAATGTTTATTACATCTTAACCTTGAACTTCATTGCCTATTATGGCAATGGAGTGCTTGGTTTGGCGTTGATGTTTGCAACAACGATGGTGACTGCCATGCGTTTGTTTGATGCGGTAACTGATCCAATCATTGGTGCACTGATTGATAAAACACAGACAAAGTGGGGAAAGTTCAGACCCTTTATGGTTTTAGGGAATGCCATCATGGCAGTCTCTGCAATTCTTCTGTATTTTGGAACACGTATTATATCAGCTGATATGATGTGGTTGAGATATACGCTCTTTACTTTGTTTTATGCACTGTATGTCATTGGTTACACATTCCAGACAGCTTGTACACGTTCTGGACAGACATGTCTGACTAATGATCCAAATCAGCGTCCTTTGTTTACCATTTTCAATACCATTGCTTCATTGATTGGTATGGGGTTGATTCAGTTTTTAGCACCTATTCTTCAGGCAAATCTGGGCGGCTACAACAGTCCGAACTTCTTCAATGTGATGGTTCCGATGGCGATTGTCGTTTCAGCTGCTTTGACAGTTTTGGCAATTATTGGGATTGCAGAAAAAGACCGTCCTGAATTCTATGGTGTAGGAAATAAGCAGGAAAAAGTTGAAATAAAAGAATACATTGAAATCTTTAAAAACAACAAAGAACTGCAGCGCTTGATGATTGCAGGGGGAGGATGCAAACTGGCATTCTCTATTGCGACCAATATGACAGTTCTGGCTATGCTTTATGGAGC
>JAFQKG010000108.1 GCA_017397025.1 Erysipelotrichaceae bacterium
GTATAGAAGGAGGTTTTTATTATGGGTCACACTGAAACAATTCTTATTTCTCTACTCAATTTGAGTCCGGGCTCTGTTGAATCTATTCATTCTTCCACTGATGAATCAAATCATCTTTCCATCTTTGTTACTCTTGCCAGAAGGAAAATGGATTGCCCTTATTGTGGTAATTCTGCATTGCTTTCCAAGGGTTTCTACACTCGCAGCGTTTCTGTTCCGAATCGTGCTTTTGAAGATATTTCCGTTTCACTGAAAGTCCCTCGTTACAAATGCTCTTGTGGACACAATATCTCCGATTCCTATGCAATGAGCCCTGCAAATTCAAAAGATTAATTCTTAAACATAAATCCATTACCTATCAATTGTATTTAATTTCTTATATTTTCTTCGATGTGTTACCGATAGATTGTAAATAAAATCAGGCCTGAAAAATCGTGTCTTATCGAACCATTACCGAATCAAATGTATTTTTGAATATCGGGTATCATTTACCATAAAAGTGTAAAAAGCCTTTCAAAAAGGCTTTTTATTGTTTCTGATATGGTTGTTTGTAGATTTTGTGACCATCACCGATATAAATGTACATTAACATTATTCTTCAAATTTGAAGCTGTAAATAAAAAGCAGGCTTATACAATGCCTGGGCAATCGCTACCCTATCGCAATGTTAATCCTGCTTTTTGTATTGATTTAAGATTTATCAATTCTATTATACAAGGCCCAATCCAATTTCAACAAGTAATGCCACAACAACCACCAATGCTGAAATAACAAAACCATGAATCATAGGCTGAATTCCTGATTTCTTTAGTTTATTAAATGATGTGTTTAGTCCGATTGCAGCCAGTGCACTCACCATTAAGAACTTGCTCACTTTCTTTGTGAACGCAACAAATCCTGTTGGAATCGAAAAAACACTGGCAATCAGTGACATTCCAACAAAGCCAAGAATGAACCACGGAAAGATTTTTGCAATACTGAAGTTCGCTTTCAAATCATTTGAACTTATACCATTTTTCTGTGCTTCTTTTTTCTTCAAATGGAGATGGATAAATGCAAAGATGACAACGGTAGGAATAATAGAAAGTGTGCGTGTCAATTTAACCATAGTTGCAAAATCACCAGCAGCTTCTGAAAAAGCATAGCCTGTCGCAACAACAGAAGATGTATCATTAACTGCTGTTCCTGCCCAGATACCAAAAGCTTCTGCACTCATATTCATTGCTCTTCCCATGATTGGAAACAGCACAATCATTGCCATATCGAACAGAAAAGTTGCTGACATTGCATAAGCAACATCATTGTCATCTGCTTCAATAGCAGAAGAAATTGCCGCAATAGCAGATCCACCACAAATTCCTGTTCCGGCTGAAATCAAATTGGAAAGTTTCCAGTTTAATCCCAACGCCTTACCAATGAAATACCCTCCACCAAAGCAAGTTGCCAATGTAAAGACCATAACAGTCAATGACATTTTACCAACATGAAGGATTGTATTGATATTCAAAGAAAGTCCAAGCAGAATAATGGCTAACTTTAGAATTTTCTTCGATGTTAATTTGATTCCAGGTGCAAAAACACTCATGTCACTCATATAATGATTGATAATCATCCCAATAAACATCGCAATCACAGCACTTCCAATCACATGAATCGGAAGCAGATTTTCAATCCACATTGCTGCAGATGCAATTAAAATTGACAACACAAGTCCTGGTAAATCTTTAGTAAATTTCATTCTGTCACCTGATGATTAAACGCGACGCAGACGATCAAGATACTTTTCTTCCAACGCTTCGTTGAATTCACGTCCACCATCCACATTCTGAGATTTGTACATTGGCGGAGTAATGCCATGAGAAATCAGAATTTCTGCAACACGATAAGTTACTGCCTGCACAATCACTGATGTTGTGATCATCGACATACCGCAGATCTTTGAATCATATCCTTCCACTTCGCATCCGCAATCCCCTTCAGGCACACAGTTATCCAATACGATATCCGCAACCTGATACAGATTCTTTCCGCATGAGTGTTTTGAACTCAGCTTCTTTGATGCCTCAAGTGCTGTAATTGCAATAACAACTGCACCCTTCGCTTTTGCACCTAATGCAATCTCAATTGGAAGCGGGTTGCGTCCTGAGTTTGAAATGACAAAGACAACATCATTTTCACGAACGTCAACACGTTTCATGAAACTTGTCCCTACACCCTCA
>JAFQKG010000109.1 GCA_017397025.1 Erysipelotrichaceae bacterium
ACCTATTTTCTTCGCAATCGGTACAAGAAGTAATGAGAGAATCAATGGAACGACAAAGTAAGGAAAAGCTCCCTTGATCAAATTCATACTGCTCCTCTTTCTATTCAACAACTTTCATATTTTCTATCATATTTAGAATCCAATATATTATATCACACAACCAAGAAAGTTGCACTAGTTGCTTTGTTCCATGTTTCTATGAAAAAAGCGCAGTTACGCGCTAATTCAGTTCAGATACTTTACTGTGAATCAACTTTTCAGGATCCACCAATTCTCCATTCAAATGTGCTGTAATCTGAGCATGGACCCCTAAGTCAGAATGATAACTGTTTTCTCCTGCAAGACCAATAAGATCAAACTGACGGACTGTCTGATTCAAAATTACATTCACATTGGATAAACTCTGATAAGTAATGACCAGTCCATTGCCACAGTCCACTTCCACACATTTTCCCATCAGTTCATCCTGATAGATTTCGCTTACCTTGCCAGAAACCATTGCAGTGACTTCAAACACTTTATTGGAAAACGAGTAGCACACACTCTGCGAGGGACGCCAGACTCCCTGATACTCACTGACCGCCTGCATCAGTTCATTCTCCTCTTTATCTGAAGCATAAAAACTGATGACTTTCTCTGCGTTGACCTTCATTGGCACTTCAATCAGTTCTTCACTTCTTTCAATAACAGGCAAATTCAGCACTTCACTTTCTTGGAAAACAAGTTCAGTTTTCATCTGTTTTTTCTGTTCTTCTAAATACAGTGCAGAAATCATCAAAACAGCCAGAGAAAGACCTACCAGTCCAAAAAACAGATTTCTTCTTTTCTTCTTTACGATGTTCATAATTTCACCTCAGCACCATTATGGACATCTGTTCTTTTTTTAAACCTAGTAGAACACGTTTCTCATCAAAAGTGCCATGATGAACTGCGCCATCAGATAGGCTGTACTCATTGAAAGGACCACTAAAAGACATTGTGTCTCTAATGTTTTCCCTTTATGAATCAGCTTGGAAAAATCAATAGCCATCCATCCAAACATAGAAAACGCATAACAAACCAGATACAAAAGTACTCTCATGATAAATTTCATGTCATCACCTCATAAAAGAAAGCCGGCATTCCGGCTTTTCTTATAGTTTAATAAACTGTTCTACATCCAGCACGAAGATGGTTGCTCCGCCAACCTGAACTTCCACTGGAAATGAAGCATAACGCCCAATGTCATAAGAAGCCGTTGAAGGAACAATTTCCGTTCTACGCTTGCTTTCACTGCCGATCAGTTCAATCGCTTTTTCTACTTTTTCATCTTCACATCCAACAATGATGGTTGTATTTCCAGCTCTTAAAAAGCCTCCTGTAGTTGCCAGACGGGTTACACTGAAGCTGGCTTTCGTCAGTGCAGACGATACGGCAGAACTGTCATCGTTCGATACAATCGCAAGGATAAGTTTCATAGACGATTCCTCCTATCTTGTACTTACATTTTATCATACTTCAGCCAAAATATCAGTCAGATTTTCACAATTTTGAAAGTTTGTAAAAAAATTAAAAGTGAAGCTCAGATTTTCCTTTTCCGCGAACATAGATTTCTTTTGCGCAGCGAGAAGCTTGTTGTGAGATTTCCTTTTCATCCAAAAGCATCTTTCCATCCTTTTTCACAAACTTACCGCACACAATTGTATCTGTAATGTGCGCAGCAGGCTGCACAGAATAGAGAATCGCTGCCAATGGATTGTAATTGGGAGATGTAGAGCATAAAGACAAATCAAAGAGATTAAAATCTGCACTATACCCTGCTTCGATTTTTCCGCTGTTAAAATTAAGATAACGATGTCCATTCATTAGTATTTTCCACATTTCTCTTAATGTGTACTGCTTGGCCTGATCCTCCCATTTTCCCAATAGGGCAAACAGACGAATCTGTTCCAGTACATCAATGGAATTGCTGCTGGCACATCCATCATTTCCCGAAACTAGGTTCATTTGACTGCCATACTTCCACAGCTGGCCTTTCCCCATTCCCAGTTTTAGATAGGTTTTTGGAGAAATGGCAGTGCATGTTGTCTCATTGTAATACTTTAGATCCTCTTCTTCAACCCAAAGGCCATGTCCTACAATACAAGGCACTTCAAAACCACCGCATTCAGCAAGTACAGCAAACGGCGTCTGACCATCGTATTTTTCTTTGCTTTCTTTAACCTGACGATCAGTTTCAGAGACATGAATGTGAATGCCACATTCCAGCTCCTTTGCTTTTTCAACAATCTTTTTCAGCACTTCTTTGGAACACAGATAAGGTGAATGAGGACCCATGCGGCCATTAATCAGAGGATGATCTTTAAATTCTTTAACAAAGGATTCTGCAAGCTTTAATTCCTCATCACAATTGCCCCCAAATCCAAAAATCGTATAGGCAATGTCAGCCTTGATGCCACATTCAATGCACGCTTTAGCAATCACGTCGCTTTTGAAGTAATGATCTGCAAATACAGTAATGCCATTGTTCAGCATTTCAGCGCAGGCCAGCTTTGCACCCCAGTAGATATCTTCTTCAGTCATCTTGCTTTCATACGGCCAGATTTCCTCATTGAACCACTCATCAATGTGCACATCTTCTGCAATTCCCTTAAAAATATTCATAGGAGAATGCACATGCATGGCGCAAAATCCAGGCGCAAGAAACTTTCCTGTACAATCCTCAATTTCTGCTTCAGCTTCCAGTTGTGATCCTACTTTTGTGATCAATCCGTGCTCCACCAATACATCCTGATGATACAGGATATCTCCTTCATGAGTAATAATATTCGCATTTTTAAACAATCTTTTCATAATGAACCCTCTTTTTTCAATCATATCACACAAGATAGTGCCAAATAAATAAATTTATTTGGCATTTATCATAGCGTTAAGCTATGACCCAGTCTTTATCTTGCAAGACCAGTATCTTACAGATAGTCTGCTTCCTGCTCGTAAGCCTAACTCGAAACAGCTTTTCTGTAAGAATCATATCCCAGAAATCATCCCAAGTTCATCCTGTCTCAAAACTATCCATCCTCTAGTCGATAGAATCCAGTTCAGGTTGGAATGATTTCTTTTGTGCTTTGTTTAAACTACATCAATGTATCCACATCCTCTGCGTGCGATCACATATGATGCTGCCATGTGGATACTGCATCCCATGGACTTCATGTATTTATTTCTTGCAATCCTGCTTGTATAGGCAGGATTGATTTCTTTATAGGCAGCTTTCTCTTTTCTGCATCT
>JAFQKG010000110.1 GCA_017397025.1 Erysipelotrichaceae bacterium
TCATGACTCTTTCGTTGGTCCTGAATGTTTTGTGTCAAAGAATTCAAAGTTTCAATCTTCAGCAAATCTTCAATGCATTCTTTTGTAAGCTTCATGCGTCCACTGACAAGACAGCACTGAGTTTTGTTTTGAATCCTTCTGAGCACCAGGGTTTTTAAACCTGGTGTTTTTTTATCTTCAGCTTTGATGTGATGACGATTGAGCACTTCCAAAACCTGTGCTCTCGTCCTTTCTAACAAAGGATCATGAATCAAACACTTTTCAATCGGGATAAACTGATTGCTTCCTTCCTGATAAAGTCCACAGACAATTTTTCCATCCACATTTTTGAGCGGCATTTTGCACTGATTTCGATATCCGGTTCTTTTTGGCGAACGAAGCAGACGATTGACTTTTGATTCACTGATTTTGGCATATTTCCAAAGCGCTTCTTTCAACAAATCCTGTTTGATTTTCAACTGCCAGGTTTCATCCATCATCATGAGAGAACATCCTCCGCATTTTTCTGCGTAAGGACAAGCTGGATCAACTCGATGAACAGATGGATGAATCACACGAATCAGTTTACCAATGGCATAACGATCAAATTCTTTCTCAATTTCAACTTCGCATAATTCTCCCTGAAGGGCAGATTCTACAAAAACAGGTTTACGATGGATGTATCCTATTCCCTCGCCATTGATCCCCGTCTTTTTCATTAGAATTTCCATATTCTTTCCCCCATTTTTTCTGCTTTAGGATAATGAGGTTTACAACAGCGATGCCGACGTAACACCTCATTCATACTATACCCTAAATAAAGCACATTGGAAACCGCAAAACTGCTCAAAAAAACGATTACAATCGTCGATAAAGGACCATAAATCAAATCAGTGGATGCAATTGTACGAATGTAGAAAAAGAAAAACAAGGCAATGCCATGAAGTCCACTCCAAGCTATTGCAGTACCTGCAATTTCATCATACCAGCTAGATCGTCTTAATGAAACTCCCCGATAAAACATCATCAGCATGCAGAAAAGAGTCATTTCCATTGAAACCATGACATTCAAATGAAACACACGAATCAAAACAGCCTGAGCTATCACTAAACCACCCAATTGAATCATCAGAACAATGGAGAGTATTCGCAGCATCCAAAAAGGAATCTGACTTTGATGTTCTTTTTTCCCTAGAAGCATGAAATGCATGACACTTTTAGAAGCCAATGCTACAGATACTCCTAATGATACAATCAAAGGACGATGAAGCCCTTCTTCCTGTAAAAAGTAGTCAAACACCTGAACAATCAGTTCTTCGGGCAGAAAACGGCTCAGCACCTGAAGCATCTGATAAAGATAATCCTCTTCCTGTGCAAACAATACAACGGCGCTGATTAAACAGGATGGCAGTGCTAGAAGCAACGTTGCGCTGAGCGCATATCGAAGCAGTGATCCTTCCAAAGAATTCAAGCGACCAAGAGTTTCATTGAAAAGCCATTTTATCTTAGCCAAGATAAGCCATCATCCTCAGAGAGATTTTCCAGAGAATAAAGAACCAGAATCTGATCGAACTCCTCAGAGTGGTCGCTGATAACATTGCGATAATAGCGCAGATCCACCACTTGAATCCTGCTGAAATCACTAATCAGGTACGGAATCATCAAATGACTGTAGGAATCTGCAATCACCAAAAGTGAAGGTGCTTGTGAATTTGAAGTCTCAATCTCTACAATGCTGTGGTTCCCATCCAGATAGTAAGTATACTGATCTTTGCGATCAAGGTTTTCTTCATGGAAAACAGAATCAAATATTTCCCCATTCTGTTCATATTCAACACGCACTTCTACTTCTTCAACAGGATCCATGCGGACAATCTTGTCCCCCTTCATATAGAAGGCGCCTGATGAGGAATACAAAGTTCCGCAAAATGAATCACTGACTGTTTCAAACGTAAATTCTGCAGGCTGTTTTCCAAGATGATTCATATAAGCTTCATAAACCAGGTATGCACCATGTTCATTGTAATGATGATCTGTTGCATAATAGACATCTTTTTCTGAAGCATCCAATACGTCATAAACATTGACCATTTGAACTGTTTCTATCAGCTGAGATTCAATCTGACTCAAAAGAGCTTGCTGATCCACTTCATTGGCAAAGCTTGAAAGATGTTCACGATCAATAGCACTGGCTGTTGGTATCAAAAGAAGGTCTATGTTTTTTCCTGTTTTTAAAGAAAAATCATTGATTTTTGAAATGCTTTTCTTGATGTTTTGTTCATCTGCAACACGAAACTGCTGAATGATACGATCAGAAAGCACATAGTTCCCGCCAATTTCAAGTTTCATCAGTGCACGTTCATAAAGATGATTGATCAGAATCCACATGTTTCTAAAAGGAAACTGATCACTGGCATATTCTTCCATCTGATCAGAAAACTGACCTGAAGCTGCTGCTTCAATCGACCATTCAGGAACCTGAGCTAAAACACGGTTTTCCTGATCAGAAAAGCTCTTGTCAGGAAGCAGCTGTAAGAAAGAAAACCCAAACACAAACAATAAAAAGAAGACACATGTACACAACTGTATTTTTTTCATAAGTCCTCCTTAAAATCTAAAATAAAGGAATGGATTAAATGATGCATTGATCAATGATGCTGTACAGATCACCATTCCTGTCATGACAAGCACCATTTTGATGATAGACTGCTGTTTTTCATCCAGTGAGTGCAGTTTTGATAATCCAAGCGGAGTACTTGCCACTAGACACACCACCAGAAAGATGCCATACTGACGCACAACATAAAGAGTATCCTGATTGATGAAAGAACTGAAATCTGTTAAATTTCTGAACATCGCAAGCATCTGCTGGGTATCTTCAAAGGCAAAGAACACCCATCCAATCCAGACCAGAACCATGGTCAAAAACCAGGACAAAACTTTTGGCATTTGATCCAGAACCTGTTTGAAAAACAGTTTTTCAATAATCAGAAGAACTCCAAAATACACTCCCCAAAGCACAAAATTCCAGCTGGCACCATGCCACAATCCCGTTAAAAACCAAACTGTCATAATATTCAGAATCTGACGTCTGATTCCTTTTCGGTTGCCGCCAAGGGGAATATATACATAATCTCTAAAAAAAGTGCTCAGTGAAATATGCCATCTGCGCCAGAATTCTGTAATACTTCTTGAAACATACGGATAATTAAAGTTTTCCATAAGTTCAAAACCAAACATTTTTCCAAGTCCAATAGCCATGTCGCTGTAGCCGCTGAAATCAAAATAAATCTGCAGCGCAAACCCACTCATCGCTAAAACTGAACTGAGTACACTGGCTCTTTCAGCAGGCAAAGAAAGAATCTGAGTATGCATCAAGCCTGCTGTATTAGCAAGCAGTACTTTCTTAGCTAAGCCACAGACAAAGCGTTCAATCCCATTGACAAACTTGTCCATTGTTTCTGATCTGTTTCTCAACTGATCATCAATATCTTTGTAGCGGACAATAGGTCCTGCAATCAGCTGTGGAAACATCACAACATAGGCCCCAAAATCAACAATATTCTTTTGTGACTTGGCTTGACCGCGATAAACATCAATTGGATAGCTCATGGTTTGAAAACTGTAGAAGCTGATGCCCACAGGCAAACTCAAACCAAGAAGCGGAAGCGATAAACCAAAAGAATTAATCATTCCAATGATCCAGTCTGCATATTTAAAAAACCCAAGCAGTCCCATGTTAAAGACCACTGAGAAAATGACATATCTTCTTGCTTTCTTTTTATCTGGCAGATGCTTTTCAACCATCATCCCATTGAAGTAATCCACCACTGTACTTGTCAGCATCAGAAAAATATAAAAAGGTTCTGACCACCCATAAAAAATCAGTGACAGAACAAATAACAGGGCATTACGCCATTTCAGCGGTGACAGCTTCATCACCGCTAAAACGACCGGTAAATACCAGAATAAAAAGATGATCGAACTGAAAACCATTATTCAGCAAGTGCAGCATCAATCTTTGCTTCGATTGCTGCTGTATCTTCTGCAATAATCACAACCAGTGTAGAATCTCCAACAACCTTTTCAACACGGTTTTTCACCAGTTCATACTGATCTGGCAGATAAGTAGACCACATCTGTTCGTATCCTTCCAGATACAGTCCTACTTCTTCCTGAACTGTTTCCAGCTTGCCTTCCTTTGCCTGAAAAACCATGATTTCAGTTGCATGAACATTCATCATTGGCATCATCACAACAAATGATTCCAGATTTTCTGCATTAATCCCTAGAAAATCAGTCAGTTCTGTATCAGAAAGAGCCATCATTGCAGGCAGTTCCATTTCAGTTTGAATGCTTTCTACAACACCAAACCATTCATCATTCGTTAATACTTTTGTCTTTGTATCAGAACCTGCAGAGCATCCTGCCAGCATCAGCACAAGCGACAACATCACTAAAATACGTTTCATATAATTACCTCCTACGCTTAGTGTTCCCTACTTCTTTTTTTCTATCCCAGTGCATTATAGCATATAAAAAAAGAAAAAGAAGAGTTTTTACTCTTCCTAATTTGAAATTGCCCATGAAGGAATCTGATTTCCTCTTCTTACCAGTATTGTTTTCTGATAATCGGTCTGATTCAGAAACTCAAGTACAGATTCTTCCTCTTGAGCTGTACATCCTACAAGAAGTTTGATTTCAATATCTTTTTTCAGAATGTCAGCTGCGATAACCATTGTTGTGATTGTCTCATTTCCAGTTGAGCCAATGAACACCGCAATTCCATGCCCGCTTTCACCCACGGTATCTGTCAGATATCCATAATCGACTGGATATATCAGATTTTTATATCGCAGATGAGAAGTCCCCTTCGGACGTACAATTTCCATGTGGCTAGAATAATACAATGTATCTACCTTCTGCCAGAAGTAAGCATTATTTAAAAATTCAGACATTTTGTCCTCCCTTTGTGAACCTTTCAACAAATTAATTCTACCAAAAAAGAAAACAAATGTAAATGAAAATGTTTCATCAGTTGAAAGTTTCTTACACTTCTGGCTTACAATCTATCAAAAAAGATGACGAAAATTTACACGAAACAAGTAACCGTATTCATTCAGACTTTTCATCCTCCAGAGAATACGTAAAAATGCATTTGCTGCGATCTCCCTGCTGGTAGCAAAAATGATCTTCAGGCACTTTGACAATTTCTTCCAATGTTCCTCCAAGTGCTTCCAGTGTTTTTCGTGAAGGGATGTTATCAGGATTACAGGTAATCAACAGTTCTTTCATCCCCACTTCTTTTGCACATTCAAACAGCATTCTGCAGGCTTTAAGGGCATAATGATGACCACGATATTTCTCATTGATGTGATAGCCTACCTGCCCTAAGATTCTTAGCTCTGGATTCATACCCATTCTTAAATCACAATAACCGATTTTACGAAATGGATGATTGGAAAGAATATCAAAATAGATGGTTTCAATGATTTCTCCATATTCATGAGTTTTAAAGCGGTACAGTTCACGAATGGTGATTTCCGCATCGCTTCTTTGAAGCTTTTTCCTAAAAAACATCACTTCACCGCCAGTTCAAGCACCTCAGCAACATCTTCTTTGCTTAAAACACCCTCTTTGATTTTCTGATGATCCACAAAGAAACATGGCACATAGTAATAATCATACTGATCTGCCAGTTCTTTCTCTATAGATTCTTCAATTTTTTCAATCTTTACCTCCGAAAAACGTTCATCCTTCAGCAATTCCTGCAAATCTGAAAGCGTTTTTCTGCAGTAAGGACACCTCTGTAGATAAAACAGCTGTACTTTTTTCATTTTTCATCCCCCAGTACTCGAATCATCGATTCAAGAATCAAAGTCAATTCTTCTCTTTGAGATGCAGACAGGCTATCCTGAGTATTTGGATCAAAGCTGTCAACAACACCAGTATGTCCATCAATTACCTTGCCATTGGCAATGACAAACACCTGTGGAACATAGAACACAGGCTCTCCATCTTCCTTTTCCAAAAAATCCACATACTCTGTCAGATAACGCTCAATGTCTTCATCAGAAATTGGATCCACGTCACTGAACACATCAACGTAATAAATCGTTTGATTGTATTTTTTAGCCAAATCATTCAAAATTGGAACAACTCTTAGGCAAAACGGACAGGTAGTATAGCCAAAATACAGAATCCCAGAAGCTTCTTCATCCAAAAGGCGGAAGCTTTCTTTCATTGTTGTACGGCGATACACATGATCTTTGTCTGTAAATCCTTGATACTGCAGCATATCAACAGGCACATTCATCAGTTCAATCGTTTTGATTTCACCTTCAATGGCCTCATATTCTTTGAACTGCGGTTTAGGATCACTTGCGCATCCACTCATAAGAAGCAGACACAAAAGTCCACTTACTATTCTTTTCATTGGTTTTCCTCCTCAATCTTTGATACAACAATCTGCTCCACCAGTGCTTCTACTTCCTCACGTGTACACAGTGTATGAGAAAGCGCTGTGGCACTGCCGCAGGCACTGGCATACTGGAAGATTTTCATCATATCTTGTGAACGCAGATAGTTCATCAGAAAGCCAGCAACAACACTGTCGCCTGCCCCAATGGTATTCTTTACTGTTCCTGGCGCAACATTGGTTTTATAAGCTCCTGTCTTGTTGACAAGAATGGCTCCATCGCCGCCAAGAGATACGATGCAGTTTTCGGCACCCAGCTCAACCAGTTTTCTGGCATCACGCACAATGTCCTGTTCAGTAAAGATTGTCCCATCAAACATCTCTTCCAATTCTTCCAAATTCGGCTTGACCAAAAGCGGATGATACTTCAAAAAGGCAAGCATGGTGGATGGCTTGGTATCCAGCACAATTTTCACTTCATTTTCCTGACAATATTCCATCATCTTCTCTGCCATCTCAAAACAGTTATCAGGACAGCTGCCGGAAAGCACAAAAATATCATAGCTGTTCAATTTTTCAACACGGCGAAGCATCTGGCGCTTCTCTTCTTCACTGACCTGAGGTCCACGGGCATTCAGCGTCGTTTCTATGCCTGCAAATGCCTTAACATTGATACGAGTATGATCTTTGATATATGTGAAATTAGGTTCAATGTAAGTATATCTTCTTAAATGCTCCATGAAATACTCGCGAGTAAATCCTCCAACAAATCCCAGTGCACGTGAAGGAATACGCAGATTGTTCAAAACAATAGAAACATTGATTCCCTTGCCGCCTGCTTCATAATGTTCTTCAACACTTCGATTTAATCTTCCAGGTTCAATTTTTTCAAAACTCATGTAATAGTCCAAACTTGGATTAAGTGTACATGTATAAATCATAAAGTACCTTCTTTCTATTTTATTGATTCAGAAAGTCTTCTAGAAATCCTTCCTGAATCAAACATCTCACCATAGTATTGTTCAAAGAGAATTCATCTGAAAGCTCTTTGATCTGCTGCATAGCTTTTTTCTTCACGGATTCACTGACAGGTTTTTTCACTGCACGAATCATCAGATTTTTCAGCGAATGATCTATATCAATAAATTCCAGAACCTGTGTCTGATACCCGCAGGCTACAAGTGCCTGAGCACGAATGGTATCTGTAAATAAAGCACACATTCTTTCTTTGATGATGCCATATTTTATCAAAGATTCAAAGCGTTCAGAAGTCACCTGTGTGCTCAGCTCATGGTGACAGCATGGAACAGACATGATTGCTTTTGCACGCTGACGTACAGCATGGTACAGTGCATAATCTGTTGCCGTATCACAGGCATGAAGAGTTACAACCAGATCCACAGGCTCATCCTCACTCCACGCTTCAACATTTCCCACTTTAAAATGAAGATTTGAATAACCATAGCTTTCAGCCACTTTCTGACAATGCGCAATCACATCTGTTTTCAAATCAAGCCCAGTGATTTCAACATTCAGTTTTCTAA
>JAFQKG010000111.1 GCA_017397025.1 Erysipelotrichaceae bacterium
ATTGGCTGGCTCAATGCACTAACATTATATCTCAGCTCTCATTTCTAGCAGGAACATGGATTCTGCATAAGTCTGGATTAGCCCACTAAATAGTCAACCGGCCTTAAAAAGGCCGGTTTTTTAGTTCATTTTTTATCTATGATGAAACACCTTATCAAGAAACATCTGCTTCCCTTTTTGGATTTTTATAGCTGAACGACTTGTAATCAAAACACCAACAATCATCATGCCTGACATCACACCAAGACACAATCCACCAAAGAAAGAATCTTCATACTCAGTAAAAACGAGCACCAAATAAATGAACGATGCGAAAACACCCGCAACAAACAAAATATGCATCCTTTGAATGAGCTTCATCTTTTCTTCATAGCTGTATTCTGCAACTTTGGCGATTGTTTCTTTTTCGTTTTGTCCTACTACACTTTTTTTTATTTCTCCCTCCAGCAGTTCTCTCAGACCTACCTGAAAAAAATCTGCTATTTCAATTAACAAGTCCAAATCAGGCAAGTTCCTTCCTGTTTCCCATCGTGATACAGACTTTCTATTGACCATTAACTTATCTGCCAGCTGCTGCTGAGTGAGTCCACTTTCCTTGCGTAATTCTTTCATTGCATTTCCTATTTTTATCTGATTCATTGTTCTTCCTCCTGAATGTATCATACTGTTTTCAGTAAAAATGTATAGGACATATCGCGAGCATAAAGAAAACATATCCATTGAGCGGATATGTTTTCTAAATTTTTTTCAGCTCTATCATGAATCGCAAAAACTGTCTTTCACCATCTGAATCATTTCTAAACTGCACCGAGCATATTTCATGATCAAATCAGTATCTAATCCATCCTCAAGCATTTGTCTGATAAGCAAAGTTTTCTCTTCAGAACGCCCCTCTTCAATCAAATTCTGTTTCCTAGCTTCAAGCTCTGTTTTCATTTCTTCGACTTTGTTTTTCGATTGTTCAAGTTCACTTCTTTCCTGTTTAAGCTTAGTCATTCTCTGTTCAAACTCGGCCATTTCCTGTTCAATCTCAATCATTCCCTGTTCGAGTCCAGTCATTCCATCATCAGGCCCAGTTCTTTCCTGTTCAAGCTCAGTTATTCCATGTAAAAGGTAAGCTAAATCATGCTTTAGTTTATCCTGCATTTCTCTGAGCATTTTGTTCATCTTTTCCTGGTCGCTTTTGATTTGCGCCATATCTTTTGCGAATCTGTTTCTTGCGAATGCCTGTTCTCTTATTCTTTGATCTTCACTGATCACTTTCAGCACCTCCACAGCCTTTTTAAAGATTTCTTCACTTTCAATCAGCTGCTCAATCACTGGATTTTCACTATTTTCTTCATAGCACATCAAAAATAGAATCCATTTTTCAAGCATTGAAAGTTCTTTCATTTCCGATGTTATTTTTAATCCTTTTCTTAATTCTATGATATGTGCCTGCATCTTTGTTGTCAAGATACGGTTCAAATCGTCCTTCATGCAATAATGATGGATATATTCTCTTCTGTCTGTGAACACATTCTGTTCACACAGGAAAATTGAGTTGGCATCAATAAACTTCTCATAGGATACACCTTTGTTGTTCTGATTCACATACAAAAGTGAGGCATAATAGTTCACTCGATCAGGTACAGCACTCATATGATAAACCTGCATTTCCAAATCAACGGCATTCACTGTATTCACCCTTGCACAAAGATCATACCTCACATCTTTTCCATTAGGATCATACGAATATAAATCTGTGGGCATAAACTCAACATATGTGATTTGCTCACCCGTGATTGCACCTACAAGACTGGCAAATATTTCTTTTCCCACTTCCTCATTGTAATAATGCATCACTTTAAACACATAGTCATTTCTTAGATTCAATCTGTATTCTTCATTTCTCATTTCAGTTCCTCCTACTTAGTTATTGTCCAAAAAGTGGGAAAACCTCAAAATTTCTGAAAAACTTTAAATCTATTTAAGAAACACTATAAAAGATGGAATTTTTGAGACATTTTCCCTACGAACTCCATCTTTTCATTTTGGAATATAATTCATGATTTTATAGAGAAATTATCCAAATACTTCTCAAATTTTAAATATACCTTAAATCATTGAAGCTCAAAGATATCTTCTAAATATTTTGCAACCCCATCATGATTACAGCTGCCACAAATCTCATCAGCGCAATTCTTTACTTTTCTCATTGCGTTCTTCATGGCAATTCCTTTACCTGCATACGCAAGCATGCTAATGTCATTTTCGCCATCTCCAAATGCAATGATTTCTTCTTGCAAGATTCCTTCTTTTTCTGCAACAGCTTTTAGTGCGTTGCCTTTGCTGATGCCTTTTCGCTGACACTCCATCCAAAATGGAGCAACTTTACTGCATGTATATTCATTAAAATGATGACTGATTTGAGTGATCATTTTATCAATAGTCCATGGCATTGCAGTAAAGCAGATTTTGGCATATTGTTCTAAAGAAAGCTGTTCCAATGATATGCTTTCTGGCTTTTCATACACATCATTTTGACGATAAATCCATAGCAGTCTGCTTAGTTTAAGATAAAAATCTGAAATCCATTTTTTCCCTTTATCATAAACAATCAACATCTTATTCTCCTTCTGAAGAACTGCAAGTGCAAAACGATTCTTGATTGTTTCAGCTAATTTCCTTATTTCAGATTCACTCAGCATTTCTTTTTGTACAACATCATAATCTCTGTAAGAAAGTATCCATTGCCCATTCATACCACAGAAATAACCATTCTTTTTATCCAGCTGCAGCTTAGAAAGTGCTGTATGTGCAGATTGGGCAGTTCTTCCTGTACAGCACATCAAAAGAATCCCCTTTTCATGTGCACGATTTAAAACTGAAAGAGTCCTTTCAGATATTTCTCCTGAATGATTCAGCAGTGTTCCATCTAAATCAAAAGCAATCAGTTTGATCATGATAGACACCTCTTTTCACAACTAAAACAAATATTATTTCTGCTGATATTTAATCAGAGCAGCTTTGATTCTTTCCAATGCGTCAAAGACCTTCTGGTTATCACGATAGACACCTAAAACAATTCGCAGATGACCTTCACCACCTGGCCCATAGTTCACACCATCATTGATGGATACTTTTGCTTCTTTGACCAGATAAGAAACAATCTCAGATGAGCTGCCAAGCTTTGACACATTGATCCAGCATAAGAAACCAGATTCAGGAAGTGCCATGGATACATTAGGAATTGAATTGATGATTTCATATGCTTTGTGACGGCGTGCATCAAAGGCTTCTTCAAACTCCTTCATAAATGACGAATCTTCAAAAGCTGATATAACAGCTCGCTGTGAAGCAGTATGTGTTGCTCCTAACACTCCTACTGCATTGGCAAACATTGTATCCATGACCACATCACTAGCTACAATGTACCCCACTCTAAATCCACTCAATCCCATTCCTTTTGACACTGAGAAAACAGTGACTGTTCTTTCAAACATGCCTTCCATGCTGGCAGGAGTGATGAATTCATGCTCATATGTATAATCTTCAAATGCCTGATCGCACACCAAAACCAAGTCATGTTTCACGCAAACATTGCGCAAAGCTTCCAAAGACTCTTTATTATAAACGGTTGTTGTTGGATTGTTTGGATGTGTCAGCACAACCATTTTTGTCTTTTCTGTGACATAGCTTTCCAGCATATCTTCATGCAGCTGATAGCCATCATCTTCACACAGCGGTACACTGACAATTTTTCCTCCCATAATATTGATACCCAAATAATTATTAGCATAACTTGGAGAAGGAATCAGAACTTCGTCACCATCTTCAATAAATGGCAGCATTGCAAAATATAATCCTGAATCTGAACCTGGTGTAATCAAAATATTCCTGTTAGGATCAACATCCAAATGATTCTTTTCTTTCAGTTTCTTAGCCAGCACACATTTAAGTTCGAAAGATCCAATAGGCGCCGTATAATGAGCTGCTGATGGTGCTTCAATCTCACGAATCATAGCCTCTTTAACATGAGCTGGAAGTGAATAGTCTGGCATAAATGGATCAGCCCATCCCATTAATGCAATCCCCTGTTTTTCCATTTCCTGATAGGAATTGCCCACATCTGCTTTTTCAACTTCCGCAAACAGTCCACCTTCAGCCATGCGGAAAGCTTCAATCATTTTCTTTTTCATAACATTTATCTCCTCATACAATTACTATAATGAATCCTGATTTTTAAGTCAATTTATAAGAAAAGAACTTCTTGCGAAGTTCTAATCATTTTCAATCAATCCAGTATATAACTGATAATATGTTCCCTTCTTCTCAATCAGTGCATCATGGTTCCCACGTTCAATGATGCGTCCGTGATCCATAACCATAATGGCATTTGAATTCTTAATAGTGGACAAACGATGCGCTATCACAAAGGTAGTACGCCCATGCATCAGTTTATCCATTCCTTCCTGTACTAGTTTTTCAGTACGTGAGTCAATCGAAGAAGTTGCTTCATCCAAAATCAAAACAGGCGGATTTGCCAATGCTGCGCGTGCAATCGAAAGCAGCTGACGCTGTCCTTGAGATAGAGAAGAACCATCACGAGTGAGCATCGTATCATAGCCTTGTTCAAGATGTTTAATGAAGGAATGCGCATTGGCCAGTTTTGCAGCAGCCACTACTTCTTCATGAGTCGCATCAGGTTTGCCATATTTAATATTTTCTTCAATTGTGCCTGTAAACAAATGAGTATCCTGTAGCACCATACCAAGTGACCGTCTTAAATCATCTTTTTTAATCAGTTTAACATCAATGCCATCATAGGTAATAGAACCTTTCTGCACATCATAAAAACGATTGATGAGATTTGTCATCGTTGTTTTACCTGCGCCTGTCGCTCCAACAAAGGCTAGCTTTTGGCCAGGTTCAGCATACAAATCAATGTCATGCAGCACTGTTTTCCCTTCTACATAGGCAAAATCAACACCATGAAAGCGAACATCGCCCTTGAGTTCAACAAGATCAACAGAGCCATCTTCATGAACATGCTTCCATGCCCACTTTCCAGTCACTTGTTGTACTTCGATAAAAGCATTGCTTTCTTCAAGAACATTGACCAACGTTACTTTCCCTTGATCTACTTCAGACTTTTGATCTAAAAGATCAAACACTCGCTCTGCCCCAGCCATAGCCATAATCACTGAATTTAACTGCTGGGAAATCTGATTCAAAGGCATATTGAATGAGCGATTTAAAGCCAAAAATGAAGCAAGCGATCCCAAAGTTAATCCGCCGATGCCATGAAGGGCAAGAAATCCCCCAATAAACGCACACAGCACATAAGAAATATTACCTAGGTTTCCATTGACAGGTCCCATGATATTGGCGTATTTGTTAGCCTTATATGCAGCATCACATAAGGCATCATTGATTTCTTTAAATCTACGATTGGCCTTGTCTTCATAAGTAAAGACTTTAACAACCTTAGCTCCTTCCATCATTTCTTCAATGTATCCATTTTCAATACCTAGCCTTTTTTGCTGAGCCGCAAAGTATTTACCTGATTTACGCATAATAAACTGTGCTGCCACCTGCATCAAAACTGCCATCATCACAGTTACGATTGTTAAAGGAACACTCATAAATACCATTGAGGCAAAAACTGAAACAACAGTAATCAATGAGTTAATAAACTGAGGAATACTTTGGGCAATCACTTGACGCAAGGTATCTATATCGTTGGTATAGATTGACATGATGTCCCCATGCGCATGCGTATCAAAGTATTGGATAGGAAGTGTTTCCATATGAGTAAACAATTCATTTCTTAAATCATTCAAAGTCCCTTGTGAAATCTGATTTAAAATCAAATGATAGATAAAATTCGCAAAAGTTCCTGTCAGATAAATACATGCCATTGTAACAAGTGCTTTGAATAGCGGAGTAAAATCAGCAGTTTCCTGTACAAGCATCGGTGTAATATAGTCGTCTATTAAAGACTTCATAAAGATTGAAGAAGAAACAGATGCCAAAGAAGTCACCAGAATTCCAATCAGAACAATCAGATAATGCCAGCGATATCGCTTCAAAACATAGCTCATCAAACGTCCTAATACTTTGATATCCAGTTTTCGTCCGTCTGTACCTACGCCTCTAGGTCTTTTACTCATCGCTTTCATCTCCTTTCTTCTGGGTACTCCATACTTCCTGATAAATCGCATTGGATTTCAGGAGTTCTTCATGTGTACCCATTCCATCTATGCGGCCATCTTCCATGACAAAGATGCGATCAGCATCCTGAAGTGAGGAAATACGCTGAGAAATAATGATTTTTGTTGTTTCTGGCAGATATTCTCTAAAGCTAGCTCGAATCAGCTGATCAGTACGTGTATCAACTGCACTTGTACTGTCATCCAAAATCAGCACTTTCGGTTTTTTCAAAAGCGCTCTGGCAATACACAAACGCTGCTTCTGTCCGCCAGACACATTGGTTCCACCCTGTTCAATATGAGTGTCATACTTATCTGGAAACCCTTGAATAAACTCATCTGCACAAGCTAATCTACATGCTTCAACCATTTCTTCATCAGTTGCATGCTCATCACCCCAGCGCAGATTTTCTTTAATACTTCCTGAAAAAAGCACATTCTTCTGAAGTACCATTGCAACAGCATCTCGCAATGTTTTCAAATCGTATTCTTTAACGTCAATGCCTCCAACTCTTACAACGCCATTATCCACATCATATAAGCGAGGAATCATTGACATCAGTGTTGATTTAGAAGAACCGGTTGGCCCTAAAATACCAATGGTTTCGCCAGAAGATATTTTCAGATTGATGTCTGTCAGGACCTGTTTATCCTCTCCTTTGGCATAACCAAAAGAAACATGCTCAAATTCAATGGATCCATCCTTAACCTCCATCACAGGATGTTCAGGATTAGTAAGATCAGGCTTTTCTTCCAGAATTTCTACAATACGCTGTGCTGAAGCCATCGACATCGTCAACATGACAAAAATCATAGAAAGCATCATCAAAGAAGAAAGAATATTCATGGTATATGTGAATAAGCTCATCAGTTCGCCTGTAGAAAGCTGCGATGCAACGACAAGCTTGGCTCCCATCCAGCTAAGCAGAATCATGCAAAAATACATGGTCAGCTGCATCACTGGATTATTGAACACGAGGATATTTTCTGCTTTGAGAAACATCTTTTTCAAATTGCCAGATGCATTACGAAATTTTTCAATTTCTTCTTTTTCCTTTACAAATGATTTCACAACGCGAATGTTCGTTACATTTTCCTGTACACTGCCATTCAAATCATCATATTTTCTAAAAGTTGCCCTGAAAGTAGGAAGTGCTTTTGTAGAAATCAAAACCAGTACAGCACTTAAAAACAGCCCTGCTCCAATGAAAATTAAGGCCATCTTGGCATTGATGTAAACAGTCATGCAAAAGGCAACAATCAGCATCAAAGGACTTCTGACACACATGCGAATGACCATTTGGTAAGCATTCTGAACACGTGAAGCATCTGTTGTCATACGAGTAACAAGACCAGATGTAGAGAATTTATCAATGTTCGAAAAACTGAATTTCTGAATAGATTGAAACATTGCTTCTCTTATATTTTTTACAAATCCGCTTGATGCATATGCAGCATGCCAGCCGCTTAGTGTACCGCAGATTAATGATGCAAAAGCACAAACAATCATTAAAGAACCATATTTCAATATTTCTGACATATTTCCTGCATCTACACCCTTATCAATAATAAATGACATCAAAAATGGCAGCATCAGTTCAAGTGTCACTTCACCAACCATAAACAATGGCGCAAGCAGTGAGGATTTTTTATACTGCTTGACCTCCTGAAGCAATCGTTTAATCATGTTCATTTTCTCCCTTCAAATTCTTTTTTATTTGAGCCGTTACGCGATAAAACACAGCAAGCTCTTCATCAGATATGCCTTTGGATAAAAGCTTTTCCATTTTCTGCATATCCTGAAACATACGCAGACCTAAATCTTTTGCCTTTTGAGTTGGCATCAGTTTTTTAAGACGCTTATCACTTTTTACAGAAACTCTTTCAAGATATCCATCTCTTTCAAGTACATTGAGTATTTCTGTTGCAGTTGAACGTCTGATGTTCAATTCTTGTTCAATGTCTTTCTGATAAATGTCTTTATCAGAATGGATAAGAAGAAAACTTAGCGTTTTTGTTTGAACAAAGGTCAAAGTATTTTTAGACTCTATCCTAAATTCCTCTACTCGATGTTGAATCAATCGATGAATACATCGTATTTCATGCCCTATTTCAGGTTTTCTACACTCCTGCTGTTTCATGAAACCGCCTCCCTTTTCGTTAGCACACTAACAATTTTATCATAGAGAAATTGTTAGTCAACGAACAATTTCCATTTTCATTCAATCTTCAAAAAAAGAAAAGAGCTTTCGCTCAATCCTTTGTCTTTTCTTTTAATATCCCCAGCAGGACAAATCGTCCATCGGCAATATCATAGCTGCAGGTTGACAGTGTAATGATCTGATCTCCAATCTCAGGAGTAACATCAGAATAAAAGTGACTTCTGCTTTTGGATTTGCTAATCCAGTCTTCAAATTCAGCATCAGTAAAATTCAACGTCCAGCTGTCATTGTAAGCATCTGTCAAATATCCTGCAAAAAAGAGTATGTCATACACTTTTTCTGGAGTAATGTACATGCCTGTTGGATGTTCATCTGCATAAATCTGGTCTTTATAATCCTCTGCATTAGCAAACATCGTACCATTTTTCATGTGATGACCATAAAGAATCATATGACGATCTGTCATCTCTGCATCATTTCGTGCATCCAGAAATACAGTCCCAGAAATACCATAAGTCTTGTTGAACAGACGTTTCAGATAATAGTCATTGTTGGTGGTCTGCACAACAGGATAGCTGATTTTTGTCCCAGGCACATAAATCCACCCAATACAGTCATCATTGATTTCCATTAGACTTTCAAAATCAATTTGAGGAATTCTTTCTGTTTCTGGAATTTCTTCATTTTCCTGTTCAACAGGAACTTCCACAAACTGGTTCAATTCATCATATGCATTCTGATCATCTTGATAACTTTTCAGTTCCTTAAACATCTGAACAGCAGAAAAACAGAAAACACCTAACAGAATGCACATCATCACATAATACATTGTGTTTTTAACATTTTTCTTAAGCTTTTTCTTTTTCATCTTAATCAAGCTCCTTTTCGAACTCTTTTAGTTTTCTTACTGTTTCAGCAACAGGAAGTCCCATCACTGTATAAAAATCCCCTTGAATTCCTTTCACTAAAAGAGCACCTTTTCCCTGAATTCCGTAAGCACCAGCTTTATCTTTATGCTCAGAAGTATTAATATACCACTGAATCATCGATTCACTCAATTCATAAAATTCAACGATTGCCGTATTGATCCAGCTTATTTCATGTTTTCCACAGCACAGCGCACATGAAGTCATCACTTCATGTGTACGACCTGAAAGAGACTGAAGCATTTCTATTGCCTCTGCATCATCTTTGGGTTTTCCAAGAATCTTTCCATCCAGAACTACCGTTGTATCTGCCCCTAGCACAATGCAGCCAGGATGTTCTTTTTCAACAGCACGTGCCTTCCTTAAAGCTAGCCTTGTCAGTTCTTCTTTCAAAGGCAAAGACAAATCCATTGATTCATCCACATCAGCAGCATGTGTGATAAAGTTCAATTCAGCCAATTCAAGAAGCTCTTTTCTTCTTGGTGACTGACTGGCAAGCACAAGCGGATGACTCATTGGCTTTCTCCTTTGTTCATGTCAAACAGCACTTTCATGCCTTTGTAAGCCAAATCAGGATCATATTCATCAATCAATCCAGGCTCTTTTTCGAACACTCGTCCTAAACCTCCTGTAGCAATGACTTTAAAATCTCCAATTTCTTCTCTCATCTTGCGGACAATGTATTCCACTTGCCCTATGTAGCCATAAACAATCCCTGCCTGCATACCATTGACCGTATTTTTTGCCAGAATGCTTGCGGGTTTCTTTATTTCAACTTCTGGAAGCTTGGCAGTTTCTCTAGAAAGTGCCTGCGCTGTAATTTCAAGTCCAGGAGAAATCACTGTATATTCAAAGACACCTTCCTTAGAAACATAATCATAGGTCGTTGCTGTTCCAAAATCAATGACAAGACAAGCTTCTTTAACAATGTGATGCACATAGGCTGCATTCACAATACGGTCCGCTCCTACTGCTTTTGGATTTTCAGTTCTAATTTCAATTCCTGTTTTCAAGTCTGGTCCAATAATCATAGGTTCCAGATGAAGATATTTGCGAATGGAATTAGTCAATGAGTACATAATTTTAGGAACAACACTTGAAATAATGACATCTGTTATTTCTTCCAGACGAATCTTTCTAAGTTCTAAAAGAGAAGAAATGCACAGTCCAAATTCATCCGATGTACGTGGCGTTTTCGTTGTCAAACGAAAAGTACCAATCAAATCATCTCCCTGAAAAACGCCCATTGAAATATGTGTATTGCCTGCATCAATCGTTAGAAGCATAAGTTTCTCCCATCAGTTTCTTTAAAATTTCATACGCTGTCTGCTCCTTTGTCAATAATGGCAAACGCGTAATATTCTTTGGTGAAATCAATGTCACCACATTGGTATCCGTCGCAAACCCAGCCCCTTTTACAAACAGGTTATTGGCTGCAATCAAATCCAGATTCTTTTTGATCAGTTTTTCTGTAGCATAGACCTCCAGATTTTCTGTTTCCATGGCAAATCCGCACAGCAGCTGGTGGGTTTTTCGTTTTCCGCACTCTGCTAGGATATCTGTTGTACGAACCAGTGGAATAAAGAGATCATCGTCATTCTTTTTCACTTTTTGATCATAGACCACTGCCGGCGTATAATCACTAACTGCAGCTGCCATTACCACAATGTCCATTTCATCTAAATGATTCAGAACTATTTCTTCCAATGACTTGGCTGAGGTAAATGGAATGGCATGGTCGATTGTCTTTGGAATAAATTCTTTTGTGTTGTAGACCAGTGTGACTTCAGCTCCTAATCGCTTCGCTACTTTCGCAACTGCCAGTCCCATCTTTCCTGTAGAAGGATTGGAAAGAGTACGGACTGGATCCACATGTTCTACTGTAGCTCCAGCACTGACAAGCACTTTCTTGCCTTTTAAAAACTTTTCTTTTACCAGTGCACATTCAATGGCTTCTTCAATTTCCGCCACATCAGCTAGTCTTCCCTTGCCTACATCCTGGCAAGCCAGAATACCGCTTTCTGAATCCACAAACATCATCCCATACTTTTTGCACAGACTGATATTGTCCTGCGTGATTGGATTTTCCAGCATATGTGTGTTCATTGCAGGACAAATGATTTTTGGACAATCCGCTGCCAGAAACGTCGTTGTCAGCATATCATCTGCCAGCCCATGAGCTGCTTTCGCAATAAAATTGGCAGAGGCTGGCGCAACCACGAAACAATCCGCTTTCTGCGCCAATGAGATGTGCTGAACATTATATTCAAAATTTCGATCAAACGTATCAACACTGACACGATTGTGTGATATTGTTTCAAAACTGAGCGGCGTCACAAATTCAGTGGCATTTTTACTCATGATGACATGAACTTCATATCCTTTTTTATTAAGATTACTGACAAGCTGAAGTGCCTTATAAGCTGCAATTCCACCTGTCACTCCTATTACTATACATGGTTTCATACGAACCCCCTGCCTTTCAAACGACAATTTTCCTTTTATCATTATACACTATTTTGATGAATGTTTGAAAGATTTCACATACTATCTCTAGGAGGTCGTTTATGAAACTATTGCTTTTCTGTGCTCTTTTTCTATTGCAGGGATGCTTTTTTGACAATTCCTCTACCGTTGCTCACATCACAGATGACATTCCTGAGATGACAATCATTGATGGAAACTTAAATCCAGAAAATTATTCTGATTTATCAGCACAAAAAATTGCCTGGGGACTAGGTCCTTCTGTCAATGAGCTTCAACAGCCCATCGACTCACTGCAGGCCATTGAGAAATTCTCTCATTTGAACACTCTTTTTCTTGTTTCAGATGAAAACGAGATTCTGCTTACGTTTGACAATGGGTATGAAAACGGCAACACCCCTGTTATTTTGGACACCCTTAAAAAACACGATGTCAATGCAGTCTTTTTCATCACTTCTCAATATGCTATCGAAAATCCAGACTTAGTTCAAAGAATGATTGATGAAGGTCATGTCATCGGCAATCATTCCTGGCATCACAAAAGTTTTCCAGAACTTTCGATTGAAACTCTGACTGATGAAATTCTATCCTTGCACAATTACATGATTGAGCATCATCAATATGAGATGAGACTTCTCCGTCCACCAATGGGAGAGTTCAGCGAACGTTCCCTAGCTGTTGCAAAAGATTTAGGATACACAACGATGATGTGGTCTTATGCCTACTATGACTACAATGTCAATGACCAGCCATCTCATGCTGAAGCATTAGATAAATTGATTTCTCATCTGCATCCAGGGGAGATACTTTTGCTGCATGCCGTCAGTTCAACCAACATGGACATTCTGGATGAATTCATTGACCAAACACTCAACAAAGGTATTCGCTTCACCAATCCAAGCAACTATCATAACCACCAGTAAAACCGGTGGTATCCACTAGCCCTGTAAGGGCATGCTGTTGCGTAGTCCTTCGACTACTGAGGCCTGACAGCCGCAACACGTCTACTTGCTGCCCCTTAAAGGGGCTTTTTCATTGCATTATTTCACCGGCTCACCCGTAAACGGGTCAATGAATTCCTTCATGCTCATCTGATCCGCAAGCTTGTCTTCCTGCAACTGATTCTGGATGTATTCTCGGATTGCCTTTTCATTCTTTCCGACTGTATCCACGAAATACCCTCTTGCCCAGAATTTCCTGTTTCCAAACTTGTATTTCATGTTTGCATGTCTTTCGAATATCATCAATGTTGATTTACTTTTCAAATATCCCATGAACTCCGCTATCGAATACTTTGGTGGTATTTCCAATAACATATGGATATGATCAGGACATGCTTCAGCTTCCAGAAGCATCACCCCTGGTTTTCTTTCACACAACATTCTCAATATTTGTCCTATATCTTTTCTCAACTTATTGTATATGACCATTCTTCTGTATTTTGGTACTATCACCACATGATATTTACATCTATAACTTGTATGTGATAAACTTTTTGTGTCTTTCATAGACAAACCTCCTTCTTATTTTGTTGCTAGCTTGCCAGGCCAACTTCATTATATCGAAGGAGGTTTGTTTCTTTATCAGTAAAACCTCTATTACCACGCGCATAGCACGTGGTATTTTTACAAT
>JAFQKG010000112.1 GCA_017397025.1 Erysipelotrichaceae bacterium
CCTGTACCCATCCCGAACACAGAAGTTAAGCATCTCAGCGGCGACAATAGCATGGCGTGCTCATGTGAAGATAGCACGCTGCCAGGTTTTTATTGGAACTCTTACGAGTTCCTTTTTTTATTCTCTTGGGTTTGGTATAATTGATTGGGAGTGTTTAATATGCGATATCATTTAGATAATTTTGATTTAAGAATTCCATATTATAAATTAAGACTGCATCGACCTGATTTAATTAATTTACCTGAATTTGTATTACCGGAAGGATATCATTATGAGTTCTACCAGCCAGGTGATTGTGATGCGTGGATAGAAATTGAAATGTCTTCCAAAGAATGCAGCACTTATGAAGAAGCTATTGATGCTTGGAACAAATATTTTGCACCTTATGAACCCCTTTTATCCTCACGTATGATTTTTATTGTGACTGATACAGGCAGAAAAGTGGCAACTGCATCAGCCTATTTTGATGTTCATGGTTTAGATCCTTTCGACTCAGGCCGTCTTCATTGGGTTGCGGTGCATCGTGATTTTCAAGGAAAAGGGTTATCCAGGCCTCTACTGTCAAAAACAATGAGTATGATGTCTTTGTTGGATGTCACTCATGCTTATTGCAATACTTCGACAAGAAACTGGGTTGCATGCAGACTCTATCTTGATTTTGGATTTCTACCAGAAAATGTTGAAGAAGAAATCGGTTGGAGAATTATGAAAACACTCACTAATCATCCTGTGCTTAACCAGTTCAAAGAAATTGATTTACATGAATGGATCAAATGAAAATAGTCAGCAAATGTGCTGACTATTTGTTTAAAGTATCTAAGACAACAGGGAGAACCTGTTTTTTTCTTGAAATAAATCCAGGAGCGAAGTCATTAACTAATACACTTTTGAATCCTTCCTCAATAATCCAGCTCTTTTTTCCTGTATAAAGGAAATGGGAACCTTTTCCAGTTGGGTCAGTAAATAAGATCAAAAGCAGATCATAGCGATGAGTTACATTCTGATTTTCTAGATAATTGAGAAAATCCTGTTTTATTTTTCTATATTCTTTTGCGGATCTGCAGACAACTTGCCCAATTGCGATTTTACTGTCCTGTATTCTGAATTCTTTGAAGTCTTCATACATGAGCTCCTGATATGTTTTATTCAATAAAGAATCAGAAGTTTGAACAAGTTCTTCGGCAAGATCATTGATGGACAAACCTGTTTTGTTCGCAAGATATAATGCTTGTTCAATATCTAGCTTTGTGGTCGTTGGTGATTTCAAATTCATTGTGTCAGAGATAATTCCAGCCAGAAGAAGTCCTGCAATCTTTTCAGGCATTTCAATTTGAGTCTGCTGATAAAGACCAGTAATGATGGTACAGGTTGATCCGACAATCTGATTAATAAATTGTATTGGAGTTTGTGTTTCTATTCCACCAAGGCGATGATGATCTACGATTTCAATGACTTCCCCAAATTCAAGGTCATTGACACTTTGATCAGATTCATTGTGATCAACTAGAATGAATTGCTTCTTTTTATAGTTGAAAAGATGGTATCGGGAAATTGCCCCAATGACTTCATCATTTTCGTTGAGAACAGGATAAGTTCTAAAACGCGTTTTGGCAATTCTCATGGAAGCACCATCAACAGTTTCATTGCTTCTGAAAAATGCAACATTTGTCGTCATGACTTCTTCGATGCTTGGACTTTGGAAAATGCTATGAGCAATGGAAATAGCGCTTAAATGTGTGTGAAGAATTGGCACTTGTTTAATTTTTGCTATGTCCAGAGTAATAGAATCCACCCAGTTTTCTCCACAGATAATCAGAAGTGCAGCATTCTGTTCAATGACAGAACGCTGAAGATCCGGATGATTTCCTGCAATGACAATGGTACCTGGTTCTATCTGACTGTTAACTCCCAGATTTGGAAGCAGACTTACTTTTCCGTTTGGGTGAAAAGGTGCATCATGAATCAAAGTGGATTTTGTCGTTTTTATGATATTTTCCAGAGGAACTCTGCTCATCAGATCTTCAAGTGCGCTTTCTTCAGCAGTCCAAAGATTTGTCAGATTTGATGTAGATACAACACCTTCAAGATGCCGATTTTCATCCACAACAAAGACGCCTTTGTTTTTTCTTTTGAGGATAGCGTCAAGAGCTTCTTTCATGGTTGTCTTGCGATTGACTAAAAGAGCTTCATCCATGTCAATTTCAGCAAGTGTGCATTTTGCTGAATAAATCATATTTGGACGCTCTATTTCGAATTTATCCAAGATGTATTTTGTTTCTTTGTTGAGTGGACTTAAACGTACTGGAACAGTATCATATCCTAACTGATTCTTTAGGTAGGAGTAACTGATTGCAGCACAGATTGAATCGGAGTCAGGGTTTTTGTGACCTGTTACAAAAATTGGCTTTTCCATAGGCTACACCTCACATAATCATGATAACGGACAATTCTTACAAATACAAGGTATAAACTCTTTCTAGAAAATAACAAATATTGATTCTTGGAAAAATATGGTAAAATATTTACCATAAAGGTGATTCGATGAGGAAAGTATTGCAGGACTGCAATGTGTATGAGGCACTGCAGCAGAGACTGAAATTTATTTTTGAAGAATTTGATAATATTTATGTGTCTTTTTCAGGTGGGAAAGACAGTGGACTTCTATTGAATATGGTTCTAGATTATAAAAGAAAGCATTACCCTGATCGTGTGATTGGGGTTTTTCATCAGGATTTTGAGGCACAGTATCGTCAGACAACAGAATATGTGGAACGTACTTTTGAAAGAATCAAGGATGAGGTAGAGCCTTATTGGGTTTGTCTTCCAATGGCGACAAAGACATCAGTGAGCAGTTATGAGATGTATTGGTATCCATGGGATGATGAAAAAGAAGAATTGTGGGTTCGTCCAATGCCGAATCAAGACTATGTCATCAATCTAAAAAATAATCCGTTTTTTCTGTACAAATACAAAATGCATCAGGAAGATTTGGCTAAACAGTTTGCAAGATGGTATCGTAAGATTCATGGTAAAAAGAAAACAATCTGTCTTTTAGGAACACGTGCTACAGAATCATTGATGAGATACAGCAGCGTTGTCAACAAAAAGTATCGGTATAAAAATCAAAGCTGGATTACTGAAATGTTTAAAGAGGTGTGGTGTGCATCACCGATGTATGACTGGAGCAGTGAAGATGTATGGATTGCAAATGCGAAGTTTAACTATGACTATAATTCGCTTTATGATCTCTATTTTAAGGCAGGGGTCAACATCAATAAAATGAGGGTGGCATCTCCGTTTAATGAATCTGCCAAAGAAAGCTTAAATCTGTATCGTATTTTAGACCCGGACACATGGCTGAAGCTGGTAGGCAGGGTGCAAGGGGCAAATTTCTGCGCGATTTATGGACGTACTAAAGCAATGGGCTATCGTTCTGTAAAGCTTCCTGCAGGACATACATGGAAAAGCTATACAGAATTTCTGCTGACAACATTGCCAGATTATCTCAGAGAAAATTATATTCAGAAATTTAAAACATCCATTGATTTTTGGCATACAACAGGCGGTGGATTGCCTGAGGTGGTTATCCGAGAACTTGAAAGAAAAGGCTATCGTATTCAGCGTAACGGAGTGTCTAATTATACTAAAGACAAAAAAGAACGTGTTATTTTTATTGGGGAAATACCAGATGAAACCGATGATATTAAATTCTCTAAGGATGTGCCAAGCTGGAAAAGAATGTGCTACTGTGTATTAAAAAATGACCATACCTGTAAATTTATGGGATTTGGCTTAACAAGGCAGCAGAAAAAACATATTGATTATTTGACAAAAAAATATGAAAAACTGGAGGATGATGAGAATGAAATTTGAAAGTCCTGTCTATCGAGTGATTCGGGTTCCGATAGAGAAAATAGTGCCGAATGATTACAATCCAAATCATGTGGCAACGCCTGAAATGAAGTTGTTGTATGACAGCATCTTAAATGATGGATATACAATGCCTATTGTCTGTTACTACGATAAAGGAGCTGACAAGTACATTATTGTTGATGGATTCCATCGCTGGCAAGTGTGCAAAGATCATAAAGATATTTTTGAAAGAGAAGAAGGATGTCTTCCGGTATCTGTTATTGATAAGCCATTGGACCAACGTATGGCCTCTACCATTCGCCATAATCGTGCACGAGGGTCACACGATGTAGATTTGATGAGTAACATTATCCGTGAACTTCATGAGATTGGAAGGTCAGATGAGTGGATTTCTCTGCATTTGGGCATGGACAAAGATGAAATACTTAGATTGAAACAGATCACTGGATTAGCGGCACTCTTTAAAGATAAAGAATTCAGCAGGTCATGGATTGTTGAAGAGGACGTCAAAGATTAAATATCTGTATTTACACATCAAAAAATTAGTAAAAAAATAATGCAATGATGAATCAGGATATGGAATGCAGATGTTGAAAATGATATAATTCTGAAGAATGCAAAGGAGAGATGAACTATGTTGCATGTAATGTATCATCCGCTGATTACACACAAATTAACGCAAATGCGAAAAAAAGAAACAGGCACTAAAGATTTCAAACAGAATCTTGATGAAATTGCTGGATTGATGGCTTATGAAGTCTGCAGAGATTTACCAGTTAAAAAGGTCCATATTGAAACACCTGTTTGTGAATGTGACACTTATGAATTGGCTAAGGAAATCGTTTTGATTCCAATTCTTAGAGCAGGATTAGGACTGGTAAATGGCATTAACGATTTGATTCCAACGGCAAAAGTAGGATTTATTGGTCTATATCGCGATGAGGAAACTTTGGAACCTCATGAATATTTTGCGAAATTTCCGTCAACAATGCCAGATGCAGTGAATCTTGTTTTGGATCCAATGCTGGCGACTGGAGGAAGTGCTGTTGCAGCCATTGATATGATCAAAAAACGTGGTGCTAAAACGATTAAACTCGTTTGTCTGGTAGGAGCTCCTGAAGGAGTGAAAGCAGTAGAAGAAGCACATCCTGATGTAGATATTTATCTAGCTGCTATGGATGATCGCTTGAATGAAAAGGGATATATCGTTCCTGGTCTTGGCGATGCAGGAGATCGCATCTTCGGAACAAAGTAATGAAAGACTTGGTCAAAGCACTGACACTGGGTTCAACAATTTGTTTCTGCTTTGTACTGCCTACATATCTGGGAGTATTAGCTGATCGAATGTTTCATACGGAACCTTTATGGGTTCTTACAGGGATTTTTGTGGGTCTTTGTGGTGCATTTTTGACGTTAAAGGAGCTGGTAAAATGAGCAGAAGTTTAAAGAAAAACTGTTTGGTCTGTACTGCTGTGTTTTGCCTGATTACACTCTGGATTGATATCCGAATTGTACTGGGATTTCTTTTTGGTGCAATTGGATCAATTCTTCTTTATTTAAGAAACGTTGCATTCTGTAATGCAGTGCTTGATGAAAGAAGCACGCGGCATCTCAAGACATTTGGAAGGTTTATGCAAAGTTATGCAATTATGGCCATTGTGCTGATTGTTTCTGCAGCAAAACCAGAACTCTTGAATGTCTTTTCAGCAGCACTGGGCTTGCTGCTGGTGAAATTTTGTTTAATTCTTGAAACTTTTACAGAAAGGAGGGACAAGAATGAATTTAGCTCTGCATCTGACAATTCAGACTGATGCGTTTGTGGTTGTTGGATTGACTGCTGTACTTTGCCTGGCAGTTGTTCTTATTTCTAAAGTCATTGACAAGGCGGATCCTTTGAAAGAGCCTAAGGGACTTGTGCTTGTTGGAATGCTGTGGCTGGCAGAGACACTGGATCGTCAGACAAAAGACAATGTGGGAAACCGTATTGCCAAAAACTTGTCGCCATACATTCTTACGATTGCGATTTATATCTTTACCAGCAATGTTTTAGGATTATTTGGGTTTACTTCCCCAACATCCAATTGGAGTGTGACACTAACGCTGACAATCATCACATGGGTAATGGTTCAGATTGCACAATTGAAGGCAGGAGGCTTTGGTGCATATATGCATGCCTTTATTGAACCGATTCCGGTTTTTCTGCCTATGAACATTTTTGGTAAATTTTCGACAATTCTATCAATGTCGCTTCGACTATTTGGGAATGTGCTCTGTGGCGGAATCATCATGTCACTGATTTATTCATTCACTGAATGGTGTTCAAATGCTTTGGTAGGTTTATTTACAACATCAGGATCTTTCTTCAATTTTGTGGGTCCTGTCCTTGCACCTGTACTGCACGCTTATTTTGATGTGTTCTCAGGTTTTATTCAGACGTTGATTTTTATCACGTTGACTATGGTCTTTATCGGTAATGAATTGACCGATGATATGAAAAATTCATAAGAGGAGGAAAAAATATGGATATTTCTACAGGTTTGATTGCGATTGGTGCTGGTCTTGCAGTTATGACTGGTATGATGACAGGGATTGGTGAAGGATTTGTTGCTGGTAAGGCAGTTGAAGCAATCGGTAAAAATCCTGAAGCAGAAGGCAAAATCCGCTCAACAATGATTTTGGGTATTGCTCTGTCTGAAACATGTGCTATCTATGGTCTTTTGGTAGCAATCCTTTTGATCTTTGTATTCTAAATAGAATTCAAGTTCAAACAGGAGGGAAACTATGATTACGATTGATGTCATTGGCCAGTTGATTCCTAATCCAATGACCATGCTGACTCAGTTATGTTCAACGCTGGTTTTGTTTCTATTTGTAAAGAAATTTCTTTGGACAAGTGTGACTAATTTTCTAAATCGTCGTTCAGAAGCTATGCAGCAGGATTTGAAAGACAGTGCCGAAGCTAAGAAAGAAGCTGAGGCAGATAGAGAAGCTGCACGTGCAGAAGTTCGACAGGCAAGAGAAACTTCACGAAAGATTCTTGAAAGAGTAAAGGATGAATCGGAAGCTCTTAAAACATCTATTTTGACTCAGGCAAAGAAAGAAGCTGAGTTAAAAATGGAAGCTGCTGAACGTGAAATTGAAGCACAGAAGAAACAGGCTCACGATGAAATGGTTCATGAAATGGTGAGTGTTGCAATGGCTGCCGCTGAAAAACTGATAAACGAAAAAGCAGACGCACAGGATGATGCAAGAATCATTGAAGAATATGTGCGTGATGTGAAAGGTCAAGCATGAGTCAGGCTGCACACAGATACGCTGAGGCTTTCTTTGAACTGGCTCAGGAAGAAGGAAAAGTAAAAGCCTGGAAACAGCAGATGAATCAGGTGGCTTTGGTGATGGACAGTGTTCCTGAATTAAAAGGATTTTTTGGAGCAGTGAAAATCACAAATGAAGAAAAAAAACAGCTCATTATTAAGAGCTTTGAAGGCAGAATTGATGAAACCTGCCTGAATTTTCTCTGTCTTTTGACAGATAAGAAAAGAATTAATGAAGTTTCTATGATTTTGAAGGACTTTCATACATTGTGCAATGCGCATGAGGGTATCGAAGAAGGTACTGTTTATGCTGCAAGAGCTTTGAGTGATATACAAATCAAGGAGCTTGAAAACAGTTTTGAAGTACGTGGACGTCATGTTGAATTGACTTTGAAGGTTGATGAATCTCTGATTTCAGGATTCAAAATTGTGTTGGATGATGAAGTGATTGATGCATCCATGAAGTCAAAGATAACACGTATGAAAAATGAACTGTTAAAGGAAAGGATGTGAGAATGTGGAACTTAGACCAGAAGAAATCAGTGCTCTGATCAAGGAACAGATTCGTCATTACAAAGATAAAATTGAATCCAACGATGTGGGGACTGTCATTCGTGTCGGTGATGGAATTGCGCTTGTACAGGGACTGGATAAAGCGATGTCTTCTGAATTATTGATATTCCCTGGTGATGTATATGGCATGGTGCTGAACCTTGAAGAAGACCATGTCGGTGCAGTTTTGATGGGCTCAGATGCTCAAATCAAAGAAGGCGATCAGGTTAAAAGAACAGGAAGAATCGTAGAAGTTCCAGTAGGTGACTGTATGCTGGGACGTGTTGTAAACGCTTTGGGGCAGGCTATTGATGGAGGACCTGAAATTCGTTCTGAAAAATATCGTCCAACCGAACGTGTTGCTCCTGGGGTTATGACTCGTAAATCAGTTCATCAGCCATTGATGACAGGACTTAAGATTATTGACTCAATGATTCCAATTGGAAAAGGTCAACGAGAACTAATCATTGGAGACC
>JAFQKG010000113.1 GCA_017397025.1 Erysipelotrichaceae bacterium
CTTTTGAAGGAAACATATGATATCGAAGAAGATGATTTTATCAGCGCAGAACTTGAAATCGTGCCTGCTGGAGCAGCACGTGACTATGGTCTGGATCGAAGCATGATCATGGGATATGGTCATGATGACAGAGTTTGTGCTTATACTTCTTTGATGGCAATTTTGGAAGTGGAAAATCCAGAAAGAACTTCCTGCTGCATTCTGGTGGACAAAGAAGAAGTAGGTTCGATTGGCGCAACAGGTATGCAGTCTCGTTTCTTTGAAAATGCTGTTGCTGAAATGATTGGTTTAAGCGAAGACTATAGCGATCTGAAGCTTAGACGTGCCCTGGAAGCGTCAAAAATGCTCAGCAGTGATGTTTCTGCAGCGTATGATCCAAATTATCCATCTGTCAATGAAATGAAGAATACAGCATTCTTTGGGCGTGGTATCTGTTTCAATAAATACACTGGATCTCGTGGAAAAGGCGGCTGCAATGATGCGAATCCTGAATTTATTGCACGTCTTCGTGCTGTGATGGAAGAGGCAGATGTGCAGTTTCAGACAGCAGAACTGGGCAGAGTTGATCAGGGAGGCGGAGGAACCATCGCCTATATCCTGGCAAATCTGAACATGGATGTCATTGATGCAGGTATCGCTGTTCAGAACATGCATGCACCTTGGGAAGTTGTTTCTAAGGGAGATGTTTATGAGGGCTATCGCGGCTACAAAGCATTTCTTGAAAAGATGTAACTGATATATGACAAGAAAAAGACCGCGTCTTGCCTCTATGCTCGATGAGGCAAAAACAATTGAATATGGAACTTTTCATCAGATTTTTGATGTATCATATTCAGATTTCTGTGTGAAGACAGATTTATCTGAGCTTGAATTTAATGGTTGTACTTTCAAAAACATCCATTTTAATCAGCAGGATCTAGATCACTGCACACTGATTGATTGTGTGTTTGATCATTGTGACTTTTCCAATGTGAATCTGACCAGCTCTCGTTTAAGAAGGGTTGAGTTTGTACACTGCAATCTGATTGGTGCAGATTGTTCACAATGTTCGATGGAAGATGTTTTGATTGATCATTGTAATTGTCATTTGTGCAATTTTTCTGCATCGCAGATCAAGTCTTCGCATTTCAAGCAAAGCAGAATGGATGAATCTAGTTTTAATGACTGCAGAATCAAAGATTTTCTATTGAATGAATGTTCGTTCATTGGTGCTGAATTCTTGCATACTCCTTTAAAAAATGTCGACTTCAGCAGCTGCAATATTGAAGGGATTGCACTTTCAGGATTGGAATTAAAAGGAGTCATTGTTTCGGAAATTCAAGCTGTTTCCCTGGCTCGATTACTAGGAATTGTGATTAAAGAATAGTTTCACAAAGTTATCACAATTCACTCATTCTTTTCACACAAGGGGTAACTATAATAGAATCATCAAATAGAGATATTTGGTCATTTCTTTCCCCCGTACATGGCGCAAGCCAATAAAAAAAGATTCGGTGTAGACCGAATTTTTTTAGTGAATTTATGAAAAAGTTTTCAGAAAACAATTGTGTTTAATTTCAAAAAAAGAATAAAATGTGCAAATAATTGTTGACGTGAAAAATGAAGAGGGTTATTCTATATGCATATTCAATGAACAGGAGAGTAACTGCTGGAAAACTGAAGAGCGAGCCGGGTCTGGTGAAAGCCGGCAAGTAGAACAGTCAGTGAAGCGCACCTGTTGGAAACTTATCTGAACTTCAGTAGGATAAGCCGTGAATCTGCGTTAAAGATGAGAGGTCAGAATAGATTTCTGGCAATGGGAGTGGTACCGCGATAACATGTCGTCTCTTTTTTAGAGACGGCATTTTTTTTCGAAAGGAGGATGTGGCACGTGAAAGCATGGGAAAAAGATTTGCCTAGAGCTCAGTGGAATACTTTTAAAAAGATTCATCAGTCACAGCCTTGGTTTGAAGTGGTCGAGGTGCTGCCAAAGATATATGCCATCTATGAACCATATCAGTTTCAGGAAGTGATTTCCTATTTGATCATCGGCGAACAAAAAGCGCTGCTTTGGGACAGTGGAACAGGAATAGCAGATATGAGGCTGCTGATCAATGAGCTGACAGAAAAAGAAGTCATAGTGCTGAACAGTCATTGCCATTTTGATCACATTGGAGGAAATCATCAGTTTAGTGATGTGATGGTGTTTGATCACCCTGATATGATTAACATCATGGAACATGGTGTAAGCCAAAAGCTTCTGGATGAACAGCTAGGGATGGATACTTATTCGGACAACAGTCCTGTTGCCTATCACAAAGTCATTCATCGACGATGCAGCTATCATCTCTGCAAAGAAAATGATGTCTTTGATTTAGGAAGACGACGATGGAAAGTGATTCATACTCCAGGTCATTCTGCTGATAGCATCATGCTGGTCAATGAAGAAGAAAAAGTATTGATGACAGGTGACAGCTACTATCCGGCAACATTGTATTGTTTTGATGAATCACTCTTTGATGAATATGTCTCAACTATGAGAACATGTGCAAATCAATACAGTGAGTATGTTTTATTGACATCGCACAATGAACCTAAAAGAGATGGTTTAAAACTCAAGGAAGCTGCCTGTTTCCTTGAAATGATTCAAAAGGGAGAACTTCCTTTTGAAAAGAAAAATGATTTGAAATATTATGAATGGAAAAACCATTCAATATTAAAAAAATAGAAAAGAGGAAAATAAAATGAAAAAAATGATGATTTGTTGTTTAACAGTTTTGTGTGTGTTTGGCCTTTTTGGATGCGGAAGCAAAGATGAAGCAACAACATTTGAAAGTGCACTATTAAAAGAGGGAAGTCTGATTGTAGGGACAAGTCCTGATTATCCTCCATTTGAAACATTGGATGCAAATGGTGAGTTGATTGGATTTGATATTGATATGATGAAAGATTTGATTGACATCATCAACAAGCAACAGAAGACAAACCTGACGCTTGAATTCAAACAGATGGATTTCAACAACATCATTGGTGCAATGCAGGCTAATCAGATTGACGTAGGACTTTCTGGTTTTACTTATTCTGAAGACAGAGACTGCTTCTTCTCAACACCTTATCTGAATTCTAAGCAGGTAATCATCACTCGTGAGGACACTGGTATTGCATCAGCTGCTGATCTATCCGGTAAAAAAGTAGGCGCAGGCATGGCAACCACTGGTGCTGATGCTGTTGCAGAAATTGAAGGTGCAGAACTGGTGCAGCCTGGGGATTATACAGTGATGTTTCAGGCTTTGAAAGCTGGTCAGCTGGATGCTGTGGTTTGTGATGAAGCCGTTGGAGACAATTATGTACTGAGCATGGGATTTATCAAGTGTGAAGAAGTCTTTGTTGATGAAAGCATGTCCATTATTGCCAACAAAGAAAAGACTTTGATTCATGATGCAATCAACCAGGCTATTGCAGAATACATCACAACTGATGCTTATCAGGCACTTTTAGAAAAATGGGAGCTGAGCGCTGAATAATGGAGGATATGATCGCAACGATACAAAAGATTTTTACTCTTGAAAATCTTTTGTTCATGATGGAAGGGGTAAAAATTTCACTTCTTGTCGCTGTCTTTGGGCTGATCATTGGAACATTGCTTGGAACTCTAGCAGCTTCCATGCGCATCAGCAGAAGCAAAGTTCTTTCTGGGATTGGACGTATTTATGTAGATGTCATCCGTGGTACACCGATGCTGCTTCAGCTGAGTTTCTTCTATCTTGGATTTCCAATGATTTATCAGATGATTACTGGAAACTATTTGAGTGTTGATGCATTGCTGATTGGGATTTTAGCTATTGGAATCAACAGTGGTGCGTATGTATGCGAATTGATTCGAGGTGCAATCAATTCCATTGACAAAGGTCAGTGGGAAGCTGGCATGAGCTTAGGTCTTAATCGTACGCAGATTCTAAAGAAAATCATTCTTCCCCAGTCTTTTAAACGAATTGTTCCGCCTTTGGCCAATGAGTTTATTGTTTTGATCAAGGATTCCAGTTTGATCAGTACCATTGGTGTTTATGATTTGATGAAGACCAGCAATATTTTAGGTTCAAAGTATTACAATTACTTTGTTCCAATGATTTTTGCGGGCATTGTTTATCTGATGCTGACACTGGTCGTTTCTCAGATAACATCGAAAATAGAAATGAGGATGGCTGAAAGTGATTAACATAGAACATATTTGCAAGAAATTCCCGAATATTGTGGCACTGGATGATGTTTCGCTTCACATTTATCCCAATGAAATCATTTGTCTGATTGGACCTTCTGGAAGTGGAAAGAGTACACTTTTAAGAAGCATCAATGGCCTTGAAATTGGTGATTCAGGAACTATTACAGTCAATGGAGAGCTGGTGAATCCAAATGATGAGCAGCAGATGTGCAGCATACGTACAAAGATGGGATTTGTGTTTCAGCATTTCAATCTGTTTCCACATATGACTGTGCTGGAAAATATGCTTCTAGGACCTGTTGAAGTTCAAAAAAGAGATAGAGAAGAGGTAAAACAGGAAGCCTTGGCACTTTTGGAAAGAGTTGGGCTGAAAGAGAAGGCGAATGAATATGTCAACAAACTCTCTGGTGGACAGAAGCAGCGTGTTGCCATCGTTAGAGCACTCTGCATGAAACCTGAAATCATGCTGTTTGACGAGCCAACCAGTGCACTTGATCCAGAAATGGTAAAGGAAGTATTGGATGTTATGAGAGAACTGGCTAAGGACAATATTACAATGGTTATCGTGACGCATGAAATGAACTTTGCCCGTGAAGTGGCTTCGCGAATCATCTTTATGGATGAGGGAAAAATTGTAGAAGAAAATACACCGGAAGAATTCTTTGTGCATCCGCAGCAGCAGCGCACAAAAGAATTTTTGGCAAAAGTACTTTAAAGAGAACTGCATCATGCAGTTCTTTTCTGTTATAATGACAAAAAATGGAGAAAAAAATATGAATGAAAAAATGATGAGAAAATACGCCAACATGCTGGCAAGAGTAGGAATCAATGTACAGCCAGGACAAAAAGTACTGGTGGAAGCTTGTGTAGAAGGGTATGAATTTGCCAATCTGTTTGCAGAAGAAGCTTACAA
>JAFQKG010000114.1 GCA_017397025.1 Erysipelotrichaceae bacterium
CCTGTACCCATCCCGAACACAGAAGTTAAGCATCTCAGCGGCGACAATAGCATGGCGTGCTCATGTGAAGATAGCACGCTGCCAGGTTTTTATTGGAACTCTTACGAGTTCCTTTTTTTATTCTCTTGGGTTTGGTATAATAATATGGCGGAGGAATGTCCATGGATAAATTAGAATTGCTAGAAAAAACTGCAAAAGAAAATCATGTGCCTATTATGATGAAGGATGGCATTGAATTTTTAGTTCATCTTGTTAAAGAAAGAAAACCTCAGCAAATTCTTGAGTTAGGTACTGCTATTGGTTATTCTGCAATCCAAATGGCAAGATGCAATGAGCTTATTGAAATAGATACGATTGAACTTGATTTTGAACGGGGAATGCAGGCAATTCAGAATATTAAAGATGAACATCTAGATTATCGTGTGCATGTTCATTTGATGAACATCGATGATTTTAAATCAGATAAAAAATATGATCTTATATTTGTTGATGCTGCAAAAGCTCAATATCGCCGATATACGGAAATGTTTATGAATAATCTTTCTGATGATGGTATATTTGTGTTTGATAATCTTTGTTTTCATGGCATGGTTGATGATCCATCTCTGATTAAATCTAGACAGACGCGTCAGCTTTGCAGAAAAATCAGAGAGTTTAGGGAATGGCTTTTAAAGGAAGAATCTTTTCACTGCGATTTTTATTCAAGTATTGGTGATGGAGTTGCGGTTGTGAGTGTTAAAAGTGAATAAAATATGATAAACTAAATAAAAGATTGAGGTGGTACGTTCTATGAAAAAATTAATTCCATTGTTAGTGATTGCTGCAGGAGCTGTTGCCTATGGCGTATATAAGAGTCGTAAAGTAACAGAAAACAAAGATGAAGAAAAGACACTTGTTGTGATTGATGATACTCTTTCTGGCGATGATTCTTCTCAGCCTGTTGAAGATATTGAGAAAGAAGCTGTTGAAGAGGTTCAGCAGGAGCTTGGATATTTCGAGACTTTAAGTGATTCAGATGAACCTTATGAACGTCCTAGCTTCTTTCATGTGACTGAAGACTCTATTCTAAAGTCTGATGAATTCAACCAACCTGGAGAAGAATCTGATACTTTAACTATTCCTGAAGATACAACAGAGGTTTTCGCTGAAGAACCTGAACCATCTGTTGAAGAGGTCATTGAAGAGCCAGTAGTTTTAGTTGTGCCTGATGAGGAATTGACTGAAGAACCAACAGCAGTTTTAGAAGAAGAATCTGAAATTGATATTCAAGATGAAATGGTTGAGGCACTAGAAGAAACAACGGAAGACTCAGTTGTTTGTGAAGATTGTGAAACCGCAGAAGTGATTGAAATTTTGACAGATGAGGCTGAAACATCTGAATCAGAAACTGAGGATGAAGAAGAATGTGTTGAAGCTGTTGAAGAAAATAGTGAAGAGCCGATTGAAGAAGACACTGCTGAATCTGTAGTTGAAAATGAAGCAGTTTTTGAAAATCAGCCTGAAGTATTAGAAGTTACTGAAAATGAGGAAATGGATAATCTCATTGAAGAAATTGCTGGTCATATTGAAGAATCGAATGAATTGTTTGAGGAAGAATCTGCGGAATTGGAAGAAGAACAAGAACTTGAACCTCTTCAGTCCTACAATACTCCTGAAGTAGACGAATTGATGAAAGAAATTGCTGGTCAGGTGAAAGCAGCAGATCAAGCAGCTTTGGAAGAAACTGAAGTCGAAGAAGAACTCAAGGAAGAAGTTGTTGAACCTTCACTTTCTGAAGAAACAGATTATCTTCAGGATATTCGCAAAATCACTGAACTTTATTCAGAAAAAGTTGCACAATATAATATTCGCTATCCATATCTGAGCAGCAGATTTATTGATGATACTCTTAAGTTTTCTCATCAGTTCAATGCTGAATATCCTGTTGGAACTCGTGTTGCGATTGAACATTATGCACATTTTACAGCCATTGAAGATTTGTTTGTTTTTGCGCAGATTATTCGTCAGTCAGGTTATGCAGTAAAAGAAGGTGCTGAAGACAAGACACTTGTTGTGATTAGAGAAATGTTTGTTGACAACAACACTATTCTTCATGATGTGTTCAAAGTAGCAAATCAGGTTTACTGCCTGTCAGGGGAATACCAGAAATTTAGAATCACAAAACGATAAAAGGCTGAAAAGCCTTTTATTTCTATTGTCAAAAGTATTTAAATGATATTTGTGCTTTAGGCATGATTGAGCTATAATAGAATGGCTTTGGAGAGACAATATATGAAACAAATCGAAGTAAAAAATTTAGATTTTTCTTATGATGAAAACACGCATGCAGTTAAGAATGTGAGTTTTTCTATTGAGAAAGGATCATATACAACCATTATTGGTCACAATGGAAGTGGCAAATCGACTATTGCGAAACTGCTGATTGGGCTTTTGGAAAAAAATAGCGGAGAGATTTTTGTGGATGGATTGCCATTGACTATTGAAAACCTGCAGGAAATCCGTAATAAAGTCGGAATTGTTTTTCAAAATCCAGATAATCAGTTCATTGGTTCAACGGTGCGTGATGACATCGCGTTTGGATTAGAGAATCATTGTGTTGAACCTGAAAAAATGGATGAAATCATCATGGAATTTGCAGAAAAAGTCAATATGGTAGAATTCCTTGATAGTGAACCTACTAAACTTTCAGGGGGACAAAAACAGCGAGTAGCGATTGCTGGTGTACTTGCCATGGCTCCAGAAATTATGATTTTTGATGAAAGTACAAGCATGCTGGATCCGCAGGGTAAAAATGAAATCAATGAAGTGATTCGTGAGCTGCACACAAAAACAAAAATGACACTGGTGTCAATAACACATGATATTGAAGAAGTGACAAAAAGTGATTATGTCATTGTCATGAACAATGGTGAGATTGTCATGGCTGGAAAACCTGAACAAGTGATGACAAAAGAAAAAGAATTGTTTAAAAGTAATCTTGATTTGCCTTTTTCATTAAAAATGATCAAGGAACTAGAAAAGAATAAACTGAAACTGAGTCACTCAGTGACATTAGAAGGGCTGGTGGATGAGCTGTGTCAATTGAATTCAACAAAGTAAGCTACATCTATTCAGAAAAGACACCATTTGAATATGCAGCACTTCACGACATTGATCTTTTGATCAAAGAAAAGAAAATGACAGCAATTATTGGTGCAACAGGAAGTGGAAAATCGACGCTTGTTCAGCATTTGAATGCACTGCTTCTTCCAAGCGGAGGGAAATTAAAAGTGCTTGATTTTGAAATTGTCGCAAAAGAAAAGGCAACTAATTTAAAAGCATTGCGCTCTCATGTTGGTTTAGTGTTCCAGTTTCCTGAATATCAGCTTTTCGAAGAAACCATCATGAAAGATCTTTGTTTCGGACCTAAGAATTTCGGAGCAAGCGATGAAGAAGCTCAGAAAAAGGCCATACATGCATTAAAACTGGTTGGTTTGGATGAGTCTTATCTGGAAAAATCACCCTTGGATTTGTCTGGCGGTCAAAAAAGGCGTGTGGCTATTGCTGGTATTCTCGCCATGGAACCAGATATTCTTGTCCTGGATGAACCAACTGCAGGTCTTGATCCGCAAGGTGCAGTTCAGATGATGAGTCTGTTCAAAGAATTGAATCAGAAATATGCTAAAACTGTGCTTGTGGTTACTCATGATATGGAACATGTATTAAATTATTGTGATGAAGTTGTGGTCATGAAAAAGGGAACAATCTATGCTCATACAACAGTAAAAGAATTCTTTAAGGACACTTCTTATTTAGATGAGCTGCATATTTTGCCACCTGCAATTGTTCGTGTTCGACAAATGCTGAATGAAAGAGGATTTCATCTTCCATCAGATTGCTACGACATGAAACAGCTGTGTTCAGCGATTGCAAAAGAGGTGAAACATCATGGGTAATTTTGTTTTAGGAAAATATCTGCCTTATGATTCTATCATCCATAAGATGGATCCTCGCGCTAAAATATTAGCCATGCTTTTAGTGCTGATTTCTATTTTCATACCTGCAGGCTATCTTGGATATGCAATACTTGCCGTTGTGATTGTAACAACTGTTTTGACGGCAAAACTCAGTTTGAAATTCGTCTGGAAATCTATGAAGCCAATGCTGTTCATGCTTTGTTTCCTGTTGGTAGTCAATATCTTTGCAGTGAAAACAGGGGATGTTCTGATTGCATTTGGGAATTTTGAAATTTACAGCGATGCTGTGTTCAATACGATTTACATTGCTGTTCGACTGATGCTGATGATTATGGTTACTACTTGTTTGACTGCAACGACAAAACCACTGGATTTGACATTGGGGATTGAAGACTTGTTGAAGCCATTTAAAAAAGTAGGTGTTCCTGCCCATGAAATTGCAATGATGATTTCTATTGCGCTGCGTTTTATTCCAACATTGATTGAGGAAACAGAACGTATTATGAAAGCACAGGCAAGTCGTGGTGTCGATCTTCAGGAAGGAAAACTGAAAGAAAAGATTATGGCCATTCTTTCTTTAATTGTTCCATTGTTTGTCTCTGCTTTTCAGCGTGCTGAAGATTTGGCAAATGCCATGGAGGCAAGAGGTTATGCACCAGGGCAAAGAAGAACCCGATATAAGCAGCTGCGTTTCCATTTCAGAGATTACATGCTTCTTGTGTGCAGCGCTGGACTTGTGGCAGCTGTGGCAGTGCTGGCCTTAGTCTTATGAGTAGAAGATTTAAGTGCATTGTCAGCTATGATGGATATGACTATTCAGGCTGGCAGACTCAGCCCAATAAGGTAACCGTTCAAAAAACGATAGAAAACACGATTGAATACATCAGCAGAGCAAAAACTGGTATTACTGGATCAGGAAGAACTGATGCAAAGGTTCATGCTGCAGGACAATGCTTTCATTTTGACACGGATTTTTATCTTGATGCAAGAGGCTGGAAGAGAGCTCTGAATGGCCATCTGCCAAAGGATATTCATATTCTCTCGGTAGAAGAAGTAAATCATGATTTTCATGCAAGATTCAGTGCAGAAGCAAAACGATATGATTATCTCATTAGTTTAAAAGGGAAAGAGCGAGATGTTTTTCACTGGCGTTATGCTTATCAGGCAACATGGCCATTGGATATTGAAAAGATGAAAGAATGCAGCAGACTGTTTATAGGGCGTCATGATTTCACATCTTTCTGTGCTAATTCACTGGAAACAGATCCTGAGCAGACAAGGACAATCTATCGAATTGATTTTCATGAAGAAGGAAACCTTGTACGCATTAGTTTTTATGGAGAAGGTTTTCTTAGATACATGGTGCGTATGCTGACAGGCACGATGCTAGAAGTTGGAAGAGGCCGAATAACGATTGAAGACGTTCAAAAAATTATGGATAGAAAAGATAAAACTGCTTGTCGATACAATGCTAAACCTCATGGATTGACTTTAGCGAAAGTCTATTATGATGAAGATGAAGTCAGACAGTTAGTGCAAGAAAAAGAATGAAAAAAGTGACTTTTTAGGTCACTTTTTTATTGACTAATATTCCAATTGCGATTAGAATATATAGCGGACCTATGCCAGTTGTAGCCCCGGAAACTGCAAGTGGCCGAAGGAGGAAATGATTATGCGCCAAACTACTATGGCAAAACCAAGCACTGTAACTCGTCAGTGGTATGTTGTTGACGGAGCAGGGCTCACACTCGGACGTTTAGCAAGCGAAGTTGCAGCAGTATTGAGAGGAAAGCACAAACCAACTTTCACTCCAAACGTTGACTGCGGAGATTTCGTAATTGTAGTAAACGCTGACAAGATCGTCGTTACAGGTGATCAGACAAACAAGAAAAACTACTACAGTCATTCAATGTATCCAGGAGGACTGCGCGTAAGATCTACTAGAACTATGAGAGAACAGTACACAGTTGAATGGGTTGAAAAGGCTATTCACGGTATGCTGCCTCATACAAAACTGGGTGATGTACAGCGCAAGCACCTGTTTGTATACAAGGGTGCTGAACATCCACATGCAGCTCAGAAGCCTGTAGAGCTGAAAATTAAGGGCTAGTAAGGAGAAAAGACAATGGCTAAAAAGAATAACATCACTTATATCGGAACAGGTCGTCGTAAGTCATCTGTAGCTCGTGTCTTTATGACTCCAGGTACAGGTACTATTACAGTTAATGGAAAGACTTTGGATGAATACCTGCCACTCGAAACACTGAGAATGGTAGTTCGTTCACCACTGGAACTGACTGAAACACTGAATGCATTTGATGTAACAATCAATGTTAACGGTGGCGGATACACTGGTCAGTCAGGTGCAATGCGTCACGGTATCGCTCGTGCACTGCTGGAAGCATCTGCAGATTATCGTCCAGCTCTGAAAGCAGCAGGATTCCTGACTCGTGACAGCCGCGCTAAAGAACGTAAGAAGTACGGTCTTAAAGGTGCACGTCGTGCTCCACAGTTCTCTAAACGTTAATTTTCAACAAAAAATTACACAATCGAGAGCAACAGAATGCTTCTCAAATCTCTTATTTATGGGGTTTGGAAGCATTTTTTGTTTGTTTGAGAAGTTGTGAGTAGTGTTGAATTGAAAACGGTAAGATGCATGTAAGATGCATATAAGATGCAAAATTAACTCCTCATAATTAACTTTTAAGATGCAAAGTTTATATTAGTGAGAATAAAATAAGCCAAGAGGAATCACTATAGGTGAATCGCTTGGCTTTATTCGTTATCTAGATAACTCTTTTGATTTAGATGCTCTTGTTTTTACTTTATTTTTGATAAAATCTGGATAGTAAATCGAATTGACAGCATTGATTAATTCTTTCATATCAATATGTGTATAAACACGTTCATTTAAAGACATTGCTCCTTTATGACCTACTATTAATTTGTTATAAGTTTGACTAATATTTGCTTCAGCTAGTAATGATACAAATGTGTGCCTACAACAGTGTGGTGTAAGATTCACATCAATTTGTTCCATAATAGGCATGAAATAACTATCATAGTAATTTCGATATTTAAAAGGTTGATTATCTTTTGTATGAAACATATATTCACCATCCGAGGAAAAATACCAGTTTTTAAAGAATGGATATATATAATCTGAAATAGGAACTTTTCTTACGCCACTTTCCGTTTTAGATGCAACAACATCAAAATAATGCTCGTTAAGATGTACATGTTCCTTTTTTAAATCTAATAATTCTTGAATTCTTACTCCTGTATATATAAGGATTAGAATCATTTGATAATATGAGTCATCGCAGTTTTTCCATAGAAGATCAATTTTATCTTTAGGAAACACATCACGAGTTAATCGATTAGGATTTTTATCACTGTATTTAGAAATATCTACATATTTTGAATAATCTTTAGCACATAACTCGTTTTTCATTGCATATGCGAATAATTGATTGAAAAGTATTTTAATATTTTTTAGTGTTGGATAATTCTTTCCACAAGTATCAATTACATTTTGTAAATCTTTCGTTTTCAAATCACGAAATGAGTGTTCGTATAGAATTGTACATGCATTATATGCTGCACGATATCCAGCAATCGTAGAATTGGATGCATTCTCATACTTTTCTTCAGACCATAGTTCATATACTTCTCTAAAAGTTTGATTACCTTTTGATATATCATAAGGTTGATCGTGATATTTAGCTAACATCATTAAGCCTTCTTCACGAGTTGCAGCATAACCAATAATTCCATATTTTTGTGTAGTCTTACCTGTTTTCTCATTATAATCATAGCCAGTTGTTACACGCACAATATAGGGTCTTCTTCTCCTAGAAGCATTTCCCATTTTTACAACTCCACCATAACTATTAGGAGATTTTAAGGTTTTACTTTTTCTAGCCATGTCATCTTTCCTTTCTTTTGTTATCTTGAATTCTGTTTGTGTTTAATAAATCATTTAGCTGAGATCTTCCAAAAATTTTTGCCAATTTGTTGAATTTTTGTCTATAATCTCTATTCTCATCATATAGTTTGTCATTGATTCTTTCTAATTCATTGATTTCCATTTTTAATGGCAGAATAGTGTTTTTTATTTCTCTTAATTGTTTAGAAATATCAATATATTTACGAATGAAGAATTGAAGTGATTCTTTAATCTTTTTGACAAAAGGAATAATAATCTCGTTTTTATAACTTTTAGCAGACATAAAATTTTTTGGATCAGGTATATTCCAAATTGTTTTGTCTTCTATGATATTCTGAAACTTGTCTATTATTTGTTCATCATACTTAATATCTTCAATCTTATATTGTAATTCATTGACTTTATTTTCTGGTGCAATGACCTCTTCGCTGCGTTTCTTCTTTTTAAAGTCTAATACCGATAGATGCTGTTCTTTGGTTTCTAATTTCTCCCATTCAACACCATGTTTTAGCATTATAGTAGAAAGTTTTTCTTTTTCACTATTTATCCACTGTTGCATTTCTGTAAGACTTTTAGAACCACCCTTAAAACCTTGTTGTTCTAAAGCTTTTTTTAGAGAAACTCTTGTTTCTAAACCACGTTTACTGTTAGTAGTGAATGGTATAAAGTCGATGTGAAGATGCGGTGTTTCTTCATCCATATGAAGATGAGCTGAAAAAACATGTAAATTAGGATTTCTTTCAATAAATGATTTCATATAATCATCTAATATTTTTTCGGCTAGTGGTCCGTTAGGACCTAAGACATTCATGGAATCTTTGTTTCCAACTTGTACAATGATTTCATGAAATGTTTTCTCTTGTTTGCCAGTACGAATCTTTTCGTAATAGTCGTTGATGATGCGATCAGTTCTTGTTTGTTTTTCATTATATTTAATCAGAGCACCATCAAATAAATGGTGATACGCATCTTTTATATTCGTGTGAATATAAACATGATTCATTTGGATGCGTTCTTTATCAACGTTACTGGCAACAAAGGATCTAGAATTGTGGGCAATGCTTCCTTTGCCTACAATGATACTTATGCTCGCTTGCAAGGATGAACCTCGTAGAGCGCAGGCATCTTTTGTTTATGACAAAAGTGCCATTGCGTTACTTTTGGCAAAAGTAACAAAACCACCAACCGAAAGAAATGAAGAATGCAACATTGCGTGTTATTAAGAACATTACAACCTTGCATCCTTGATTTACTATAATTTCCAATACCAGATATTTCCTTTTTTATATGATGTAACTCCTAATTCAGCTTTTGCACTATCTAAAGTTCTTTTTGCAATTCCTTGTTGTTCAGCTTTAGAAAAGATATCAGCAGATGCAATAGGTCCATTACTAAGAATTGTTTCAATAAAATCTATTGCATTATTTTTTTGCGATTTATGAAGCATACCACCAAGAACTTCTTCTGCAGTAATATCATAATAACCGATCCATTTAAATCCGTTTTCTTGGCTTAATTCAAATGCAAATGGTTTACCATTAGGAGCTAATGAACATTTATCTTGAACGACGGCTCTAATACCATTTTCACCTTTCATTTCTCCACAAATAAGTACACTGCGACATGCTGCAGGGAAGTCAATTGAACCAAGATTTCTATAGCTAGATTTAGATCCTCTATCCTTATTCATATGACCGATTAGAATAATGGCACAGTTATTTCTTTGAGCAATTTGTGAAAGATTTTTAAGCAATGGTCTAACTTCATTTGCTCTATTGATATCTACACCATTTCCTACATAAGCTTGAATTGGATCCAAAATAAATAATCTGGCATTTTCTCTAACGATTGCTTCTTCTATTCTTTCATCTAACATTGTTAGTGAACATTTTTCTTCATTAATAAATATAATATTATCTAAATTTGCATGAGAAAAAGATTCTAAACGAGGTTTAATTGTATCGTCATATCCATCTTCAGACGTTTGATAAATGACTACAATTGGTTCTCGTTCAATATCTTCATTATCAAATGGTAATGGATGACCTGAAGACAATAGACCAGCTAGATGTAATATTAACATGGTCTTGCCACCTCCTGGATCACCTTGAATCATCGTAAGTTTTCCATAGGGGATATAAGGATACTATAACCAATCAATGGGTTTAGATTCTACTTCTGATAAGCGAACAATTTCTAGTTTTGTTCCCATATCTTATCCTCTAAAATAGCCTGTTTCTTCCCAAACTTTCTTATCAGGACAGTAATAATTAAATTCACTTGAGTTTTCTTTCTTTAATGCATAACCAAAGTTTAGGATTCCTTTTTGTAATCCAATACGAATAAATTGTGCATCTTTACCAATTACTTTTGCTAGTTCACCAATAGGTACATTTCTGCCTGTAAATTTAGGTTGATTCAAATTTTGTTTTTCCATTATTAAATTCCTCCTTGTAAGATAAAACATTTGAACAAGAAAGAAC
>JAFQKG010000115.1 GCA_017397025.1 Erysipelotrichaceae bacterium
AGAACTTGTCTTTTGATACTCTAAGGTATTTTCCAAGATGCTTCAGATTGATGGATTGACCGCCATACTGCGAGCTTGCGACAGAAGCAATGATCTGAGTCATGACTGTGCAGGCAACCTGGAAACTTTTTGGGGTTTCAATCAGCTTTCCATTCATCATCGTGCCATTTTCAAACATATCTTTGATGTTGATTAGACAACAGTTGAAAATAGGCTGCAGGAAATAGTCAGCATCATGGAAATGAAGTACACCTTCTTCATGAGCTTTCGAGATATTTTCTGGAAGCAGAAGTCTTCTGGTTAAGTCTTTGGATACTTCTCCAGCAATCAAGTCTCGCTGTGTTGCGGCAGTTACTGCATTCTTGTTGGAGTTCTCGTCCATCACTTCTTTGTTGGTGTGGCGAATGAGTCCAAGAATGGATTCATCTGTCGTGTTCTGTTGACGTACCAAATGTCTTGTGTAGCGATACAGCATGTATTTTTTAGCCAGCTCAAATTTTTTCATGTCCATGAGCTGCTGCTCAATCATATCTTGGATATCTTCTACTAGAATACGTTTTCTGTTCTGACTTTCAACATATTCAATGATTTCCTCAATCTGTTCCTGTGTTACTTTTTGTCTTGTCGGTAAATCTGCGTTTGCCTTCTGAATGGCAATAGCTATTTTCGAGCGATCATAATCAACGCTTCGTCCATCTCTCTTAATGACTTTCATATGTATTCCCCTTTTTTTAGCTGTTTCATTTTAACGCGTGCAACATGTGAAACATGTTGCAAATGCAACAGAATATGATAGAATTTTTCTAGGTGATGAACATGGAAAAAATGGAACTGGTCAATCAGCTTTATCAGAGATTGAAAAAAGCTCCTTATTGCAAAGTTAAGAGATACAAGCGTTCAGAAGTCATTACAAATTACATTCAGCATCGTGATGTCTGGCACTGTCTTCTTTCTGGACAAGCCAATCTTGTTCGTTATACACATTATGGAGAAGAACAGTTTGTTGAAAAGTATCATCGCTATGACTATTTTGGAGACTCTTTTCATGAAGTTATTCTCAACAATGAGTATAGCGTGATTGCCAAAAAAGAATGTACAGTCTTTTCCATCAATGTGGCTGAATTAAAGGAAAGAGAAGAAGTTCATCAAGTGATGTTTTTGCTGGAAGAAATGATGAAAATCAGAATTCGCGAAATATCAGCACACAATTCTATCTTGATTCAGCGCACGACAAGAGAAAAAATACTGGCTTATTTTAATCTTTTATCTCGCAGGACAATGAGACGCTCTTTTGAGCTTCCAATGAGTTATACTGAAATGGCAGTTTATCTGAATGCAGATCGTGCTGCTATGACAAGAGAATTAAGTCTTCTGGAAAAAGATGGATTTATTCAGCGAAAAGGCCATCACATACATCTATTGTGGTAAAATAATATATTTTTTTCAAATTTCTTAATTTCTTCACACAAGAAGCCAGGTTTTAGGGTATAATCATGAATGCACTCGCTGTGCGGAAAGGAGTGAATTCATGAAACTAATAAGAAAATTGTTTGGGTTTCTTGTGAAAGTGACCTTTCTCTTAGTGCTGGCCAATGTGATTTATTTTGGACTGTCAGGATGGATCATGTATCGTGAATGCATTACAGATGCTCCTTTGCAGACAGTTGTACAGGATATTCGAGATCAAAAGAACTATGTTTCTCTGGATGAAATTTCTGATGAGTACATTGACGCGCTTTTAAAATCGGAAGATCAGGTGTTTTATCAGCATCATGGGTTTAATGTTGTTTCTACTGTGCGTGCTTTGTTTAGAAATATTCAGGAAGGATATTATGCAGAAGGAGGCAGCACTATCACTCAACAGCTGGCCAAGAATCTGTATTTTGATTTTGAGAAGAAAATTGAGCGGAAAGTAGCTGAATTGTTCATGGCTCATGAGATTGAAGAAACTCTTGAAAAAGATGAAATACTGGAGATTTATCTGAATGTGATTTATTATGGTGAAAACTGTTATGGAATTGAAGAAGCTGCACAGCATTATTATTCAGTCAGTGCAATGGATTTGAATGAGGAACAGATAGAGGCTTTGGTGATTACCATCAAATCTCCAAACAATTACAACCCTCATGTATTAAGCGACAGTGTATCATTAAAAAGAGTGATTGAATATGTAAATCGATGACAGCCTAAAGGCTGTCATTTTGATTGTTGACAAGCAAAACACAGGTTAGTAAACTTAATTTATAGATGCAAGGTGAGTAGTATGAATCAAAATCATCAAAAGTTTATATGTGTAATTGGAGCTGTCAATGTAGACATTATTGCAGCATCCTATGTTCGTCTGATTCATCAGGATTCCAACCCTGGGACAGTCAAGATTACCTATGGAGGCGTAGGCCGCAACATTGCAGAAAACTTGTCCAGATTAGGTCAGAAAGTTGAACTGATTACTGTTTTGGGTGATGACTATCATGCGAATGAGATCTCTGGACAGTGTGATGATTTAGGGATTTCTTTGCAGCATTCATTAAAAATAGAGAATGAAAATTCGTCAATGTATATTTGCATCAATGATGAAAAAGGTGAAATGCAGATGGCAGTTTCAGTGATGGAAATCTATGATCAGATGACACCAGAGTTTTTTGCAAGTCGTCTGGAGATTATCAATCAGGCTGAAGCCGTAGTCATGGATTTGAATTTATCTGCATCGGCAGTGAAATATCTTTGTACGCATGTGACAGCACCTATTTTTGTAGATCCAGTATCCACACGTAAAGCATTGAAAATTAAACCTTGTCTAAAACATGTGTATGCCATTAAACCCAATCGTATGGAAGCAGAACTTATTCTGGGTCGAAAAATCAAAACGGATGAGGATGTATTATCTGCTGCAAAAAGATTTCTTGAATTGGGCGTAAAGCGAGTGTTCATCTCTTTGGCTGAACAAGGTGTCTGCTACGCAGATCAGAACGAATCAGGATTTGTAAGAGTCAATAAAACAAAAATTGTGAACACAACTGGCTGCGGAGATGCCTTTATGGGAGGTATGGTGGCAGGTTATGTGCAGAATAAAGGAGTCAAAGAGTGTGCTGAAATGGGACAGCGTGCCAGTCGAATCTGTCTGAAATCAGAGGATGCAGTCAGCCCTGAAATGAACATGAAAGAAATTGTAGGAGATGTTTTATGAGAAATTTAGAAAAATATCTATCTGTTTCGGAAGAAGTGAAACAGGC
>JAFQKG010000116.1 GCA_017397025.1 Erysipelotrichaceae bacterium
GCATTCCATGCTACAATACCTGTAATGAAAGAGGTGTACCATGAATCAAATTCAACTCAAAGATTTTTTAAATTATCGTTTTCTAAGCACTGTTACCGCAAGCAATGACGGTTCTTTCTGTGTATTCACTGTCACTGCATGTGATGAAAAAAACAACGCCTATCATTCCAATCTCTATCTTTGGAAAGATGGAACGTATCGTCCTTTGACTTCTTCAGGAAAAGACTCTTCCCCTTTGATTCTAGATGATAAAACCATTCTGTTCAAAAGTTCAAGAGATGCCAGCGTGCAGGAAAAAGTGAAAAATGGCGAAGAACTAACTAGCTACTACGTTATTTCTGTGGATGGGGGAGAAGCACAGAAGGCTTTTGAACTTCCTCTTTTTGTCAATAAAATTGAAAAACTATGTAAAAATGAATACATTCTATCAGCATCCTATGACAAAGACACTTCTATTTTTGGAAGAGAATCCCAAAAAGAAGAGCTTCTCAAAACAAAAAAGGAAAATACAGACTATGAAGTGTTCACAAAAATACCTTTTTGCCACAACGGTTCAGGCTATGCAAAAAACACTATCAATCGCCTCTATCACTTCAACAGTGAAACAAATCAGTTGACTCCATTGACTAATGATGATGAGAATGTCTTCTTTTTCCAACTGAAAGAAGATAAAAGTGAAATGCTTGTTCTCAGCGCAAAAGACAAGCCTAAGCCTTCAAGAAAAAGTGCACTAAACAGATATCATTTTGCTTCAGAAACATGGGAGGTTCTCATTCAGGAAGATGAAATGTACATTCATAACGCATGGTATTTCGATAATAAGATTCTGATTAACGGAAATACTGCATTGAAGCATGGTCAGAATGAAAATGGGCGCTTTTACATTCTTGATGTAGAAAAGAAAATAACACTTCTTTATGATAATGTTTTATCCACTCACAGTTCCGTTGGAAGTGACTGCCGCTATGGAGGCGGTGCTTCATCAAAAGTCGTATCTGGAAAACTGTACTATACGGCGACTAGAGAAAAAGACAGCCTTATCTTCTCCATTGATAAATTTGGAAACAGAAAAGAGGAGCTTGTCTTAAATGGAAGTGTTGATTGCTTCGATCTGACTGAAAATGGATTCTTCTATGTTGCCATGAAGGATGGAAAGCTTCAGGAGCTCTATCACAATGATAATCAGCTGACACACTTGAATGAAGAAATCTTAAAAAATAAATATGTCGCAGAATATCAGGAAATCCATTTTAAAAATGATGGAATTCCTCTCACTGGCTGGGTGCTTCTTCCTAAAGATTATGATCCAGAAAAGACATATCCTGCAATTCTAGACATTCACGGAGGACCTAAAACAGTGTTTGGTACTGTTTTCTATCACGAAATGCAGCTATGGGCCAATATGGGATATTTTGTCTTCTTTACCAATCCAAGAGGAAGCGATGGCAAAGATAATGAATTTATGGATATCTTCGGGAAATACGGAACGATTGATTATGATGACTTAATGAAGTTCACTGATATTGTTCTTGAAACATATCCAGCAATCGATAAAACACGTATTGGAGTTACAGGAGGAAGCTATGGGGGATTTATGACCAACTGGATTATTGGGCATACAAATCGTTTTGCCTGTGCAGCTACACAGCGTTCCATTTCCAATTGGATTTCATTCTATGGCACAAGCGACATTGGCATGTTTTTTGCAGAAGATCAGATTCATGGCAGCATCTTTGTCAATCCAGAAAAGCTCTGGGAACATTCTCCATTGAAATATGCTGGCAATGTGACAACTCCAACTTTATTCATTCATTCTGATGAGGATCACAGATGTCCGTTAGAACAAGGACTTCAGCTATATACGGCACTCATAGACCGCGGTGTTGAATCACGATTTGTTTTATTTCACGGTGAAAATCATGAACTTAGCCGAAGTGGAAAACCGAAGCATCGTGTGCGTCGTTTAGAAGAAATTACAAGCTGGATGGAAAAGCATTTAAAATAATATGAAAAAGAATTTTATTTATTGTCAAAATGACATTCCACGAAATCATCTTAGATATGGACTTCGCTCCAGTGCTGCAACAGGATGTGGATGGATTGCCGTCTACAACATTCTTCAGATGTATGGGTTAGACTGCAGTCCTGCTCAAATCATCTATGAACTTGAGCACAATGTACCTGTTTTCAACGGAAATATCGGTTCATTTCTGATGTCTCCTGCATGGGTACTTCGCAGATACGGGTTCAAAGTCACCTTTACAACCAAAAGAAATCAGATGGACAAACTTGCCCAAGAAACAGAGTCAGGAATTCTATATTATTGGTGGACATCCAAACGAAGCATTGGTGCTCATTTTGTCGCTGTTGAAAAAACTGCTGAAGGATTTATTGGCTATAACACCTATTCCAACTCCAAGGGGCCAGATGACTTAGGCACAAGCATTAAAGCTTTTCTTGATAAAAGACAATACTTTGGAGCTGTTTATTTTGGCATAACGAAAGGGGACTCACAATGATTTCAGAAGTCACGATGAAAATGATTCAATATTCCAATGGCTCACATCATGACATCAATCATTTTTTGAAAGTCTGGTCCTATGCCAAAACCATTGGAGAATTAGAACACTTAGATGATGAAACTCAATTGATTCTTGAAATTGCTGCCTTGATGCATGACATTGCCTGTCCGCTGTGCAGACAGAAATACGGAAGTGCTCAAGCAAAACTCCAAGAAAAAGAAGGAATAGTTTTAGCAGAAGATTTCCTCAAAGACTTTCAGCTTTCAGATGTCATCAAACAACGAATTATTTACCTGATTGGACATCATCATACATTAGAATCTATCCATGGATTAGACTATCAGATTCTTATTGAAGCTGATTATCTTGTCAACGCTGATGAAGCTTCCTACTCTAATTCAGAAATAGAACAATTCATGAAAAACTGGTTTAAAACAAAAACAGGCATACAGCTTCTCCAATCCATGTATTTTTCTTAATCATAAGCAAGTGTGTGAACTTTATTTCACACACTTTTTTCTTGTGTTTATATATGATTTCATGTATTCTATACTCCATAACGGTTTTCGATTAACCGTTGAAAGATTTTTGAAAAACTTAAAGGAGATTGATTATGATAAGAATTTTAGTAGATTCTGCCTCTGATATACCTGCCTCCAATGAAGATAATATCTTCGTTGTTCCGCTATCCGTTCAGCTGAATGGAAATGATTACATTGATGGAGTAAATCTATCTCACAATCAGTTTTATGAATTGCTGAAATCAACCGAGGAGTTTCCGAAAACATCACAGCCTTCACCACAAGCTTACTTGAATTTTTTCGAAGAGGTCAAAAAATCAAAAGATGAGCTCATCTGCATTTTACTTTCTTCTGGTGTCAGTGGAACTTTTCAAAGCGGATGTTTGGCTAAAGAAATTGTTGATTATGATAAAATTTACTTAGTCGACTCACTGACAGGTGCCTATGGAGTAAAACTTTTAGTTCTTGAAGCACAAAAGTTGATTCAAGAAGGAAAAAGTGCAAAGGAAATCGTAGAAGCATTGGAAATTCTAAAGCAAAAAATAACAATTTATCTCAGCGTTGATACTTTAGAGTATTTATCCAAGGGAGGGCGTCTTGATAAAACTGCAGCTTTTATCGGCGGTATCGCGAAACTAAAGCCTGTGATTACAGTTACTCGGGAAGGAAAAATAGGTGTCCTCAGCAAGACTATCGGAACAAATCGCGCGATAAACGCCATCATTGATTTGGCTCATCAACTGGAAGTAGATAGCGCATATCCTTTGTATACTATTCATACACTTGGGGATAAAAATGTAGCAAAACTTGAAGCCAAATTAGCTGAACAAGGGTATATCGTCAGTGAAAGAGAACAGTTAGGTCCTGTTGTAGGCTCTCATGTGGGACCAGAAGCATTTGGGATAATTTTCGTTGCCAAAAAACCTGATCAAATACCAATGTAATTCTTGTATATAGTTCTTCCCCATCTAGTATCTTATAACTTCTTTTGATGTGCGTTTATTACTATTAAACATATAGAATCACTTTTCTAACACACAGGACAATTCCAAATTGAATTCGTTTTGTGACGCTGTGGGTAAAGAAGGATATTCTTGAAGTCAGCCAAGGAATATCCTTTTTGATATGGTAAAAGCCATGTTTCCTCTGCTTTTTCTTGATACATAGGTCTGCAGTTTGTAGAATATAATTAAGTCTGCATACAAGGAGATGTTTAAATGAAAAGAAGCTTCAAAGTATTTGCTTGTCTGTTTTGTTCCTCTGTTTTCATTCTGCTTCTTTGTACAGCTGCATTCTTGAAAGACCTCTCATCCAAGAGCTCTATTTCACAAATTGACATGGAAACAATTGTTTCACAGGCAATTGAACATAGTTATTTAAAGTCCTGCCCCGCAGGCCGATTTAGTGTCTACTCCTATACGATCCTAAACGCAGATGACATCACCCAGTTAACTCCAGATACTGTTATCTATGCAGAAGTTCTACAGCAGATTTATAGTCCGTTTCTCGATGAACATCAGCAGCTTGAACTAATGGATGAAAAATTGTCACAAATTTATTTTACTGTTTCACTAGGAATTGATGGTTCTATTGGTCAGGATTGGTCCTATCAAGACGTTTCAGATTCCTATATTAGCTATGCAAAGCAGTTTAACAAAACTGATGTACTGCAGGAAAAGCGAATTGAACAGCTTAAATTAAAATGTCAGCATAAAGCAACTGCCAGAATCCAGTCAAATCAACAGGTTTATCAGCTCATTGAGGAAAATCTTCAGGAAATGCTGTCTTCTATAGATGAATCTAGCTCACCTCAAAAATTGTTTGAAAAACACTCAGATGAAATTCAATTATTATTAAAATATGATGATCAGCTATTAGATTACTGTTTCACTGAATTCATGAAAGGAAATCAAACTGACATAAAAGGTCATATCATGAAGCACTTATGTCAAGTTATTATTCAAAACTGGCATGATGATGATCTTGATCAAAATTTCAGCACTGGTCAAGAATGGTTTGATGCCTACAAAATCTTCGCACTAGAAACAAAAAATAAATATTTCAGCAATCATTTTGGTTATTTCAAACGCTGGCATCCTGCTGCATGGCATTTAACAGAATTGATAGATGAGTTTCATGAGAATAATTCGTGAAAAATGCTATAATGAAACCGGTGATTTTTATGAAACATATTTTTTGGGGATTGGTTTTCATCTTTTTTCATTTCAGAATCAATGGAATTGATTTACTCCCTGACTTTCTAGGTTATTTGTTTGTGAGCTTTGGATTGTATTTTCTTGCAGAAAAAAGCATTCATTTTAAAAGGGCTCTCTGCTGCTCCGTTGCCTTGTTTCTTATGCAGTTAGTACACCTGTTCACCTTCATTGGCATTAGATTTGATCTTCTAGTTTATCTTATCCTTGATTTCTTATCTGTTTTTGCCATTTTATTAATGCTATATTTTATTGTGAATGGATTAAAAGACATGGAAGCACAAAGATTATTAAAAATGAACACCAAAATCTTTATGAACGTTTGGTTTGCTCAAGCTGTTTCACAAACTGCAGGATTCTTATTGAATTTTACGTTCAACGAATTTGCATACATGCTTTCAGCATTTGCCGCTATGATTACAATGGCTGCAAATCTTATCTTTCTCTTCTATTTCTATCGAGCAAGAAAATTAATGAATGTGTAAAACATCAGATTGCTTCAATCAATCTGATGTTTTTATGGATATTTTCAGAATGAGGGAAATTTTTCAAAAGGTTAATTTTCGGTAGCCTCATATCTTTTATTTCATTGAGAATGTACAAATAGTGATGTTAATAATTGGACTATTTTTATCTTTATGAGTCGGTAAAACCTCTATCAAAACTATTTGATAAAAAAAGAATAATTATTACATTTACTTTATTTTAAGGATATGCATATCATTTTTAGAAAGTCAACACGGTTATGTTCTATAACAGGTCTTCTTGACAAATCTTTTTATTTCTGATTCTTATTCTTCAGTCTAACGCAACCACTAGGTGCTAAATGTTCAAGTCTGATTGATAGACTTTTTAAGTTAAAACTGTTAACCTTATTTCATAAGGAGTGATGCCGCATGAATCTTGGCAAAACAATCTATGAACATCGCATTAAAAATAATCTTTCACAAGGTGATTTAGCGGAAATGCTGAACGTTTCTAGACAATCTGTGTCCAAATGGGAAAACAACAGTGCAGTACCTGACCTAGATAAAATCATCAAACTAAGCGAAATCTTTCATGTTTCTTTGGATGAACTTGTAAAAGGGGAAGCCGCTTCATCAAACGAATCTGTTCAAGTCATCAAAGAAGTAGTGATTCAATCTCCGCAAAGAGAACCTAGAAAAACAGCAGGAATTGTACTTTATTTTATGGGTTTACTTGTCTTTTTTCTGATTCTTTTTCTGACAGGATCCATTGGCGGCATTCTTTATTCACTTCCTTTTTTTGTTTGTGGCACCATTTGTTTTCTATTTCATCAATATGTAGGGTTATGGTGTGCCTGGGCAGTCTATTTAATGAGTGATGCCTTTATGCGTATGGCAATGGGGATTACAATTGGTATGGTTCGTCATACATTGATCTGGACACAGGATATGAATTATGCCAGATTAGCAATTGCATGGATTTTTCTAGCAATTACCTTATTGTTGATTACGATTACCATTCTTATTTTTATGAAAAAGACTCTTAAAGTCACAGCTTCCACAAATAAGCATCTTACTTTTGGCTGGATATGCTGGTTCATTGTTTTTTTGATTCATCAGCTTTTTGTCCGCTCAGAATTATATACTGATTTTTTATCTGCTGTCATTTCCATTCCTATGGCTTACTATGTCCTGTCTATGTTCTCTCACTGGTTTAGAAATGGTTTTTTACTAATCATGATTCTTTTTACATTAAGAGTTCATCATTCGAAAAAAATAAAGTTCCTGTTTCTTAATTAACAGGAGCTTTTCTTTTCTTACTTCTTGTATTATAATGTGTACCCTCATAGAAAGAAGGTGCAGCATGGACAAAAGAGATACTTTTAATGAAGACGAATTGAATTATGATCTTTATCGCCCAGATTATCCCAAAGAATTGTTTAGTGACATTAAACTTTACAGCCGCTATTCTTCAATAAGTCGTATTTTAGAAATTGGAATAGGAACAGGTCAGGCAACATTGCCATTTCTTGAAGAAGGATGCAATGTAACTGCAGTTGAACTAGGAGATCGGCTCAGTACTTTTGTCCAAAAGAAATATGAAAACTATCCAAACTTTAAAGTCATTCATTCTGATTTTATGAAAATTGATTTTGAAGAAGAATCGTTTGATTTAATTTACTGTGCGACTGCATATCACTGGCTTCCGCAACCAGAGAGCATCAATAAAATCGCTCGCTTATTAAAGCCAGGAGGCACAATTGCTTTATTCTGGAATCATCCATTTCCGAATCGAAAAGATGATGTTACAAATCAAATCAATCAAGAAGTCTATCAAAAATATCGCCCCTCTGATAAAAAACAGCTGGAGTTTTCTCATAACGATCTTATGAGGCGCAAAAGTGAACTATTCAATACAAGTTTTACAGATATTAAAGCCCATCTTTATCATCGTATGCGCACCCTGAGTTCAGAAGAATATCTTGGTTTATTAAATACTTATTCAGATCATCGTCTTCTTCCCAAAGATGTTAAATCATCTTTTGAACAGGAGATGAAACAGAAATTAGATCAAGCAGGCGGTTTTATTCGAATTTATGATACCCTCGATTTATATATGGCGACAAAGAAGCCATCAGACAATCACCGATATAGTCAATCTTTAAAAAGTACGATATAATACTGCTGTATTTGAAAGGAAGATACTATGGCTCGACAATACTGGAGAGGTTCAAACCTGCTGAACCCTGTACCCGCAGTAATGATTTCATGTGCAGATGAGAATGGAAATGCAAATGTCATGACCGCTGCCTGGGCAGGAACCGTCTGTTCTGATCCTGTAATGGTTTCCGTTTCCATCCGTAAAGAACGCTATTCCCATGCCATGATTGAAAAAACCGGTGAATTTGTCATCAACCTAACTACTCGCAAATTGGCAAAAGTCACTGACTTTGTTGGCGTACGTTCGGGAAGAGATGTTGACAAATTCTCTTTAGAAGGCGATCTGAAACTGACAAAAGAACCTTCTAAAATTGTAAAAGCTCCTTGCATCAAAGAAAGCCCATTGTGCCTTGAATGCAAAGTCAGACAAATTATTCCTCTAGGGTCTCATGATATGTTTATTGCAGAAGTTGTAAGCACCAATGTCGATGATTCTTTACTTGATGAAAATGGCCGTCTTGATCTTGAAAGAGCAAATTTGATTACCTATGCACATGGTGAATACTACGGCCTTGGCAAAAAACTTGGCAAATTTGGCTATTCTGTGCAAAAGAAAAAAACAGCGAAGAAAGCTGCACAAAAGAAAAAAAACACAAAAAATAACTGTTGAACCTGTCCTCTGACAGGTTTTTTCTTTACCTGAAAAAAGATATAATAAAGATGAAAAGGAGCTGGTAAGATGAACTGCGTTTTCTGTCAAATTGTTCAAAAGAAAATTCCATCCTACATCATTTATGAAGATGACTATACCCTTGTATTTCTTGATATTGCCCAAGATGTAGATGGTCATATGCTGGCAATACCAAAGAAACATGTTCAAACTATTTTTGACTGTGATGCTGAAACTCTCTCTCATCTTATGAGTACAGTTCAAAAAGTGTCCCATCACTGCAAAAAATGTGGTTATGACGGTATTAATCTTTTGAACGCTAGTGATGAAAGCGCGGGGCAATCAGTTCCGCATTTTCACATCCATATCATTCCTAGAAAGAAAAATGACCAGATTGATGCATGGCCGCACTTTCCAGGGTCCAAAACAGAGTTAACTACATTGCATCAAACATTAAAAATGGAGGAATTCCTATGAAATTTGTACAAGTGACATCTGATAATACTGCTGTTTTAAAATCTATCGTCAAAGAGTTTCGTCATCAAGACATCACAACAGAAAAAGCTCTAGATTTCCTTACCCATCCAAGCATCGTCTGCTATGCATGTGTTGAAGAAGAGAAGGCAATCGGATATATTTATGCGTATCGTCTTCCTCGCATGGATAATGGCCATGATATTATGCAGATTTATCATCTTTTTGTCAAAGAGGAACATCGAAGAAAAGGCATTGGACGTACTTTAATGGAAATGATGCTCAAATACGCCGAAACAGAGCAGCTGCACTATGTGCTTCTTCTAACAGGTACAGACTTTGTCCCAGCACGCAGATTATATGAATCTTTAGGTGGATACAATCACCCTGACTTTAAAGAAACGTATTATTGGTACATTACAGGAAGACCTCAGCCATGAAAAAACTCTATTTAAAAGATGAGCTCACTTTTGCGCTTATCTGGATTGGCATTTATGTTTTTTCTTTAAGTCTTGCCGATGGATTGTCTAGCAACGTGGGGTTCGAAAAAATCATTACAGCTCCATTGTGTCTTTTCATGTGTCTTTATCTTTTCTTTTGGATCAAAAAAATGAATCTAGAGGAAAAATTCGGGTTAAAGCATTCGAAAATCCCTGCAAAAAGACTGCTTTATTATTCTCCTCTTTTTCTAATTGTCACCACAAATCTTTGGGGCGGAATTCAGCTGAATTATTCTATATTAGAATCTATCTTTTATGTCATTTCTATGCTCTGTGTTGGCTTTCTTGAAGAACTGATTTTCCGCGGATTTCTATTTAAAGCCCTTAGTAAAGATAATCTTCAACAGGCTATCTTGATTTCCAGCATCACATTCGGCATTGGCCACATTGTTAATCTTTTTCAGGGTGCTGAATTGTTTTCAACATTGATGCAGATTATTTATGCCATTTCAGCAGGCTATTTATTTACAATTTTATTCCATAAGACTGGAACATTGATTCCATGCATTGTTACTCATAGCGTTCTCAACTCTCTTAGTGCATTTAGTGCTCCTCGATCCGATTTACTAGAATTTACCGCTCTCGCTGTTCTCATAATTGTACCTGTCATCTATTCGATTTACATTCAAAAACATGACTTTCTATGAAAAAGTCATGTTTTTTCAAATTGAGAAATAAATTCTCGTTATTTAAACTGATATCAGATAAATTTCATCCATTTCTTTTTCCTGATCTAAAGAACCTATCGAATCACAAAGATTCAATAAAAACCTATCTATTTTATCTTCACGACTTAAGCAGCAAAGATTTATTTCAATCCATTCTGCTAGACATCCTTCGTTAGAATGAATAGAATACACCTCATCCTGATTGATAAAAAAAACATCGCCTTCCTTAAATTGACTGAATGAAGAAAAACGTTTGACAGCACAACTTCCCTTTAACACAAAAACAATCTGTTTATGGTCATGAGAAACAGACAAAGGAATATTATGAAGCTGTAGAATTTCACATCGGTACGTTGTCATAAGTTACCCTCAAAATCATTATATCAAAATACTTTTTGATTTTTTCAA
>JAFQKG010000117.1 GCA_017397025.1 Erysipelotrichaceae bacterium
ATGATAAAGAAAAATGAATCATTTGTCACGCAATGTTTCATTGCGCAGGAAAATACTTGGCGTGTTCCACTAAATTGGGCAGTCAAGATAATATCGCTGTTCTTTTTTTGAAAAAAAGAGTACAATAATACAGGCCGTAATGGCAATAAATAACAAAAAGGAGGGTACATATGGAAGATTTCTACAAGGGATTTGTTGATGGCGTTTGGTCAAAAGAAATTAACGTTCGCAACTTTATCCAAAAAAACTATACTCCATACGATGGAGATGATTCGTTCCTTGCAGGTCCTACTGAAGCAACACTGAAACTTTGGGATCAGGTTATGGATCTGAGCCGTCAGGAAAGAGAAGCTGGCGGTGTCCTCGATATGGATACACACGTGATTTCAACAATCACATCTCATGCAGCAGGTTATTTGAACAAGGATCTGGAAAAAATCGTTGGGTTCCAGACTGATAAGCCATTCAAGCGTTCTTTGCAACCTTATGGGGGAATTCGTATGGCTCAGAAAGCATGTGCTGACAACGGATATGAAGTGGATCCGGAAATCGTGGATTTCTTTACAGTTCACAGAAAAACACATAATGCAGGAGTATTTGATGCGTATACTCCAGAAATGAGAAGATGCCGTTCATCGCACATTATTACTGGATTGCCTGATGCTTATGGACGTGGACGTATTATTGGAGATTATCGCCGTATTGCACTGTATGGGGTTGATCGCTTGATTGCAGACAAGCAGCATCAGAAGGACTCTACACGTGTTATCATGTATTCAAACGTGATTCGTGAAAGAGAAGAGCTGTCTGAACAGATTCGTGCTTTGCAGGATTTGAAGAAACTGGGTGAAATCTATGGTCTGGATATTTCAAAGCCTGCAAGAGACACAAAAGAAGCGATTCAGTGGCTGTATTTTGGCTATCTGGCTGCCGTTAAAGAACAGAATGGGGCTGCTATGTCGCTAGGAAGAACATCAACTTTTATCGATATTTATGCAGAACGCGACTTGAAAAATGGTGTTTATACTGAAGAAGAAATTCAGGAATTCATTGATCATTTTGTCATGAAACTGCGTTTGATCAAATTTGCACGTACTCCTGAATACAACGATTTGTTCTCTGGAGACCCAACTTGGGTAACAGAATCTATTGGTGGTGTTGGGATTGATGGCCGCCATATGGTTACGAAGTCATCTTTCCGCTACCTGCATACTTTGAGTAATCTGGGTACTGCACCAGAGCCTAATCTGACTGTTTTGTGGTCAGTGAATCTGCCAATCAACTTTAAGCGTTTCTGCGCCAAGACATCGATTGAATCCTCGTCTGTTCAGTATGAAAACGATGATTTGATGCGTGTGACCCACGGTGATGACTATGCTATTGCATGCTGCGTATCATCTATGAGACTGGGTAAGGAAATGCAGTTCTTTGGAGCTCGCGCTAATCTGGCTAAGTGCCTGCTTTATGCAATCAATGGCGGTGTGGATGAAGTCTCTAAGAAACAAGTTGGTCCTGAATTCCGTCCAATTACTTCTGAATATCTGGATTATGATGAAGTCATGCACAAGTATCATGATATGATGCAGTGGCTTGCACGTGTATATGTCAATGCCCTCAACATCATTCATTACATGCATGACAAATACTGCTATGAAAAGATTCAGATGGCATTGCATGATAAAAACGTAAAGCGTTATTTTGCGACTGGTATTGCAGGTTTGTCTGTTGTTGCTGATAGCTTGTCTGCCATCAAATATGCAAAGGTTCGCACAATTCGTGATGAAAATGGAATTGTTGTCGACTATGAAGTAGAAGGAGATTTCCCTAAATATGGAAATGATGATGACCGCGTTGATGAAATTGCGGCAGAAATCGTGAAGACATTCATGGATTATGTTAAAGGAAATCACACCTACCGTGGCGGAGTTCCTACAACATCAATTTTGACAATTACATCCAACGTTGTGTATGGCCGTAACACAGGTTCTACTCCTGATGGCCGTAAAGCTGGTGAACCATTTGCACCTGGTGCTAACCCAATGCATCGTCGTGATACAAAGGGTGCTGTTGCATCTTTGTCTTCAGTTTCTAAACTGCCATTCTCTGCTGCACAGGATGGTATTTCGAATACATTCTCTATCATTCCAGATGCTTTAGGTAAATCAATGATTACAACTGGTGAACTAGAAGTTGAACTGGAATTGGATGAAATTGAAGCTAATGAATAATGAGTGACAAAAATAAAATGATTGATGATCTGATTGCTCAACTTGATCAATCTATCTCTTCAGGAGTTGGACATGTCAATGTTCGAATTGAGAATCAGAGTGTTCTACTAGAAAGAGTAGACAGAACAGAAGAAAATCTTGTTAAGGAAGTTGAAGTCCTTGGCTGTCTGGACTGCATGAAAGAAAACATGGCATGTGCAGTGCCAACTCTCATGGAAGGACTAGATGATAAAAATAAAAATGAAGGAGAATGAGCATGAACAATAAAGAGGCACAAATTGATAATTTAGTTAGTTTATTGGATGGCTACGCTGAAAAGGGTGGACATCATTTGAATGTCAATGTTTTTACAAAAGAAACACTGCTGGATGCACAGGCTCACCCTGAAAAATATCCACAGTTGACAGTTCGTGTCAGCGGTTATGCAGTGAACTTTATCAAGCTGACCAAGGCTCAGCAGGATGAAGTGATTTCACGTACATTCCATCAGTCAGTTTAATGACATTAGGAAGAATTCATTCCCTAGAAAGTATGGGGACCGTGGATGGCCCTGGCATCCGACTGGTTGTTTTTGTCCAAGGGTGCCCGATGCGATGCCTGTACTGTCACAATCCAGATACATGGAAGTATGACAGTGGAACATGGATGAGTGTTGATGAAATTTTGGCACTGTATGAACGGAACGCACCGTTTTACAGGCAGGGCGGCATTACTGTTACTGGAGGAGAACCATTGCTGCAGAGGGATTTTGTTGCAGAATTGTTTCGTGCGGCAAAAGAAAAAGGCATTCATACCTGTCTTGATACATCGGGAATTGCGTATGATTCTATGCATCCTGAAAAAATGGATGAATTGTTGAGCGTGACAGATCTTGTACTGCTAGATATCAAAAGCATTGATTCAGACAAGCATTTGATGCTGACATCTCAGAAGATTGATAATATCCTTGCCTTTGCCCATGAATTGGACAGAAGGAACATTCCAGTCTGGATTCGCCATGTTTATGTGAATTCAGAATTTAGCACAGATGATGAGCTTGAACGCTTGGGTGCATTCATGGCACATCTTCATAATGTAAAAGCACTGGATGTTTTGCCATATCATACAATGGGGAAAGTAAAATATGAGAATCTTGGAATCAAGTATCCACTTGATGGCATCAAGGATGCCACGAAAGATGAAGCACAGGCTGCCCGTATCAAGATACTGCAGGGAATGAAAAAAGAAAGACTTAAAATGAAAGAATCACAGAATTAATCTGTGATTCTTTTTGTGTCGCTTTCGCTTTGCGAATTATTTATTTGGAGTCATTATTCTGTGTATTCTTCAATTTTACGATTGAGTGCATGAGCACCATCTCTTTGACCTTTTCCTAAGACAGTAGCCCCATTGAGCACTTGTTCACCGCGGTCAAGTTTAGCCAGCTCACTCTTTTTTACAAGATAGCCAGTGACTCTGACAACATCACTGTCCGCAGTATAGCCGCTGAAATAGCGAACTCCCATAGCAAATGAACCCTTGATGATGTCAACGAGTGCTTCCGGTGTTTTCTGCCATGTGTTTTCGAAAGTGAAAATATCACCTGCTCCAGTAGGGAAATATTTGTGGAAACGTGCAGAATGAGCTAAATGTTTTGAAAGTTCTGGTTCAGCCCCAATTGGGATGCGTGTTCCAGGCGTATTGGAACGGCCATCATCACTGATACCGACTTGAGCATGCATGCCATAGATTCCGCCGACTTTGCTGCAATGAACACCAGGATGATTTTTAACCATTTGATTCATTAGTTCACAGATTTCTACACCTAGATCATCAGCATCTTTATTGTTTCCAAATCCTTTTTTTGGATCTGTTATGTCTAACAAATGGTTGACACATTCTGCCAGCCCAACAACACCCACCATGCCTGTGAACTTTTCCTGATCAATAAACCCTTCTTTAACAAGGAAGTTTGTTTGGAAGAAAACAGATTCTTCAGACATGAAGGTAATTCTGCGATCAATAAATTCAAGAAGAAGGCGCATGTAGTATGGAAGAATGTTTTCTTTAAAGTCTTCAATGTTTTTTGCCAGTTTTGCAGCATCATGAAGTTTAATTCTGGCCAGCGTATATCCGCCGCCTGCAATTTTCAAGAGATTTAGGCAGCTGGCAACTGCATAATCCTGACCCCATTCTTTGGAAATCATTACGTCATTAGCAAAACTTGGTTTTGCAGTTTTCAGCATGCATTTTGCGCAGAGTGCAGCAAATTCATCAGAAGTTTTTTCTGGATCATATTTCAGTGTGATGTTAGGAACGGCGAGCTGCATTTCTTCTGTGCATTCAAGAATCAATCGTGCAGTCTGGGTGTCATAAGGCCCAATATCCACATGGACAAATGAATCAGGAATGGCTTTATCGATGTGTTTTAAGAACAGCTGCAAAGTTCGTTTTGCACGGGATCTTTCTTCTTTAAGAACATAAGGCTCTAAAAGTTCGTCAAGCTGTCCAAGATAAACAGGGTAGCCTCCTGATGAAGGAATGTGACGATATAGAATCAGCAAACTGTTGCAGGCTTCCTGCAGATCTTCAGGAACATTGAGTTCAAGAAATTCACATCCCTTTTTGAAAAGAATTGAATAATCAGGGATGACATAGCGCGGTCTGAATGGTGCATTTCCTTCCCATAAATCGCAGATGACACCTTCATTCATGGCTTTTCTGAGTTCATCATTGACGGTCACAGGTCCGACAGTGTCTTCTCCCAATTTGTACAATTCTAGGACTTGTTGCATAAAAGTAAGACGCTTGTTTTTGATAATGTTGAGTGCACTGGATTCACGTTCTGGATCCAGAATTCCTGTCATTTGGCTCATGGTATTACTCCTTTAATAGTTACAAAAATAATATAGCATGATTCACTGATTTTTGCATTAGAAGTTTATGAACCTGTAAAATAGCCTATCTCTTTCTAGTTTTACAACATATTCTTTAGTGGGTGATGAAGATGAAAATCGATGTGATCAAATTTGGCGGAAGCTCACTGAAAGACAGTGTTTCAATTGAAACAGCAGTTGTACGAGTACTGGAACATCTGCAAGGTGCAGATGCAGTGATTGTCGTGGTTTCAGCAATGGGAAGATTTCCATGCTGCTATGCAACAGATACACTGGCATCACAAGCAACGCATCTTTCATCAAAAGACAAGGACCGATTGATTTCATTGGGGGAAACCATCTCTTCACTTGTTTTTCTAAACTGCTGCAAAGCCCATTCCATCAATGCTTGTGCCTTGAGCATCAAAGAAACTGGAATCATCACAGATGATCATTACCAAAGAGGATATGTCATGCATGTATGCACAAATCATCTTCTTTGTGCTTTGAAAGAATATGAAGTCATCATTGTTCCTGGATTTACTGGAACTTCACTGACAGGAAATACAGTTACATTAGGACGAGGCGGAAGTGATTACAGTGCATTTCTGATTGCTAGGGCTTTGGAAGTTTCGTTTGTCAGTATTTATACGGATGTGGGCGGAGTATATGATAAAGATCCTAAAAAAGCTGAAGATGCCAGAATTTACAACGTCATGTGCTGTGATGAACTGCTGCGTCTGATTGAAAAAGGGGCAAGAGTTATGCAGAAAGAAAGTGTGCTTTTTGCTAGAAAAAATCAGCTTTCTTTTGAAGTGAAGTCAACCTTTGATGCTGGAAAAGGAACCCTAGTTATTCCTTTTCAAACATCATCAAAAGAAGCTGAAATCCTGAAATAAGACAACAGATTTTAAGGAATGTTTTAAGCGTTGGAGTGTTGACTAACCAGCGTTCAATAAGATTCAAATCAAAGATAGCCTCAAAACCGAGATTAATCAACGAAACAGCTGCAATAGAAAGACAGATTTTTCTAAAAGTTTGCATTGGATTCTCCTTTCTTCTTCTTTTATACGCATGAATGAAGATTTTAAGCATAATTTAGAACAGAAGGAAAGGTGAAACGATGAAAAAAAAGATTGCGATAGCAGCAGGAGCAATTGCAGTTCTTGCAGCAGGTGTTTTGTTTCTAAAACCAGATAATTTTGAAGAAAAGGCTGCAAAACTGAGGGAAAGTACATCCAGTTACCAGATGAGTGGAAGCATGGAAATCAGCAGTTCAGAAGATTTGAAAAGCTATGCCATTACATCAAGCTGGATGAAAACTGAGACAAGTGAATACTTCAAAGTAGAAATGACAGACAAAGCATTAAATCAGCAGCAGATTATTTTGAAAAATGATGATGGGGTTTTTGTGATAACACCTTCATTGAATCAAGTGTTTAAGTTTCAGGGAGAATGGCCAACCAATTCACCCAAGCCTTATCTGCTTCAAACAATGCTTGAACTATTAAATAGTGAAGAGGTTCAAATTACCAGCAATTCAGAAGGATATCTGATTGAGGCACCAGCACAATATCCAAGTGCAGCAACATTGGTCCACCAGAAAGTCCAGTTTTCAAAAGAGATGAAACCGATATATCTGATGGGATACAATGCTGACAATCTATGTGAGTTGAACATGCAGTTTTTGGATGTGCAGTATAACCTCGCTTTTGAGGATGATTTTTTCAAACAGCCTGAAATATCTTTGAATTCAGTCACAACTAGTTATCTTGAAGAAATAGATCTTCCACTGTATCCAATGGCAGTTTTTGATGCCAAACTGATTAACACAACGGTTACTACTGCCAATGGGAATACAGAACATGTGCTGGAGTTCAGTGGAGAGAGAGCTTTTACAGTTATTGAAAAACAGGTCAATGCCTCTGAAGAATTTGAACTGATAGAAGTTAATGGACAACTGGTTGAAGGACTTGGAACGCTTGCCTATTATAATGGCAATAAACTGACAGCGATTTCTACTCAAATGGATTTGTCAGTCTATTCAGATGATTTATCTGTTATGGAAATGCTTCAGGTCATTGAAAGCATGCAGGTTTCAGTCATGAAATAAAATGATAAAACGCGGAGATATTTATTATGCAGATTTAAAAGGAAGCATTGGCAGTGAACAGGGAGGAATACGTCCAGTAGTGATTGTACAGAATGATAAAGGAAATCGTCATTCTCATACAGTGATTGCTGCTCCTGTTTCAAGCAGATTGACAAAGCCCCCTATTCCAACTCATGTTCAGATTCCTTCGACTTCTCTTGAAAGAAGCAGCATCATTCTTCTGGAACAGTTAAGAACATTGGATAAACAAAGATTAGGTCAGTGGATATGTACGCTTGACCAAAAAACCATTGATGAAATGGATGAAGCGTTAAAAGTTTCTCTTGGATTACGTAGGAGCTGTTTATGACAGCTCCTGTTTTTGTTTATCGTTCATAAGATTGGTTAGAATAAAGAAGAAGTCATTTATACAGGAGGAATAATCAATGATCACAGGCTTTTATCAAATATCACTATTATCAGTTTTGGGAAAAATCAAAAATATTTGATGCATGCTAGCAAATGATAGAAATGGGCATCGAAATTTCAGCAATTTTGCTGAAGATTGAAAAATGATTGAATGCAAGAATTGAATGAAACTGATGCAATCAGATAAAATAATTTTCAAAAGTTGTTGACATGCAAGAGTGGTTTTGGTATGATAAATAAGCTCAAATGAGTGGTATGAAGAAGTACTCAAGAGGCCGAAGAGGTGCCCCTGCTAAGGGCATAGGTCGGGAAACCGGCGCGAGGGTTCAAATCCCTCCTTCTTCGCCATACCTAAAGTGGTCCCGTGGTGTAGCGGTTAACATGCCTCCCTGTCACGGAGGAGACCGCGGGTTCGATTCCCGTCGGGACCGCCATCTTAATGCAGATGTAGTTCAATGGTAGAACGCGACCTTGCCAAGGTCGACACGAGGGTTCGATTCCCTTCATCTGCTCCATTTTTTTATACAAACCCTGATTGCTCAGGGTTTTTCTTTTCCTAAATTGGAATGACTTATAGAAAGCTTGATGGGTCATTAATTGAGGATGGTTTTCATGCCTTGAAAAATTTGAATAAAAAGAGGTTTTGTCGATTTTTGAACAATAATTGTATAGGAGGAACTTCTATATGAATCTACAAGACTATAAATTGAATTTAAGAAATGATTATGTTTTTAAAATGCTCCACTACACAGATCAAAAAGTAGGAAAAGAGATTTTTGCCAGTATTGTTGAAGCATTCACTGGACTTAAAGCAGAGTCTGTTACTTTTGCACCAACTGATCTGTATGCATTTGATCCTGCCGGAAAAGATGTAAGATATGATTTAAACGCAAAAATCAACTTAAAAAACGCAGTTGATCTTGAAATGCAGGTCCATCATATGGATGCTGTGCCTGATCGTGCAGGATATTATGCGGCTATGCTCTATGTAAACCAAAACAACAAAGGTGAAGAATATGATGTATTTGTAAATGTTCAAAGCATTTTTCTCTGCGCGCATGATGTGTATCCAAATCTTGAAGGGTGCTGCCATGAGTTTGTAATGAAGGATAATGAATATGGGGTGGTCTTGACAGAGAAAATGAAGGCACATATTATTGAATTAAACAAAGGAATAAGAAAGATAGAGCAGAGTAAAAGAATCAATAACCTAAGTTTACAGGAAAAATGGATGCTGTTTTTAATGAGGTATGAAGAAAATACTCAAGATTCAATGATTCTCAAACTATTAGAAGAAGAAATCTTTCGAAAGGCGAAGGAGGTACTCCATATGATTAGTGAAGATGCAAGAGTAAGAGAACGAGCATTTGCAAGAGAAAGATTTATTCGCGACCAAGCCCAGATGAGGAAAGAGAATGAACGCATTTTAAAAACTGCAGAAGTAAAATTTGAAGAAGCTAAAAGAATGATAAAAGAGGCAGAAAGCAAAACAAAAGAAGCTGAAGCCAAAACAAAAGAAGCTGAAGCCAAGACAAAAGAGGCAGATGAAAAGATGAATTTGGCGAATGAAATCATTAAGGAAACTAGTGCAAGAGTTTTTAAAGAAAAGGATGAATCTATTGTTGAAATGCTGAAAGATGGTGTGAGTGATTCGCTCATTATGAAATTTCTTCATTGTTCACAGCAGCAGATTGATGAAGTAAAGAAAAAGCTATAAGAAAACAGGCGGGAAATACATACACGTCTGTTTTACTCATGAGTATTAAGAATCAGATGTTCATCAGTGATATTGACATCTAAAATAGCTGTATCTTTGTGTTCTGTATCAACAGTGAAATTGAACAGCGTAATGTATGGATCATCGTGTGTTTGCAGGATAGAGTTATCAAAGAGGTTTTCAGGGCTTCTGTAATGCAATACTTCTTTAATGGAATCAACAGTTCTCAAAGTGTTTTTCATCAGTTCAGAAGCTTTATTTAGCCTGAAAATTGAATTGCTTCCAGTATCAGTGGATGGATGCGAAAGATGCTTATGATGAATATAATGATTGGTGTGGATGTACAGATCGTCAATTTCAATAATGCTGATGGTTTCTGGATAGACCTCAATAGAGACTGCTTTTAAGGTGTTGATATCAAGGGCTGTGACATGAAACCCAGAGGCAGTTTTCATTTCTTTGCAGCGCTTAATCAAATCATCCAATGATGCAGCTTCTGAAATGTGCCTCTGTCCAAAATATCGAGGAAGATAATCAGGCATGACATTGATTTCATGTGTATAATTGATGGTTTTGACAAGACCGTCACTGTTGTAGCTGATGCCGTTTCCAAAAGGCATGTTGATCATATCATTTGTCACAAACCAGCGCTGGTCATCAAGGTAAACTTTAGACATGCAGAAATTCCCATCAACGTAGCGATCATCTTCATTATGGCTTAATATGAAATGACCATTGTCTTTTTTTGCGATGATAGTGGTACAGTGTTCAAAACCGAAACTGAACAATTCTGGACACATGAGTGAAAAATAATCCAAACGATCTATACCCAGACCATCTGCTTTTCCAATGGTTTCCTCATAATATACAGGGTACTCCTGTTTTAGCTTGTTCATCAGACATAAACATCTGTCTTTGGATTCTGGGTGATTTTGAAGGGGTGTATTTTTGAATATATCTAGATTTACATTTGATTTGAAGTAAGTTCCTGATGCAAATCCTCTTTCATATGCTGTGCCTTTCAGCTGTAAAAAATCTGTCCTCATTTTTCTTCTTCCTTTTTCTTTTATTATACATGAAGAAATAATCAACATAAAAAACAATTTCTTTTCTGCGCGAGGAAAACGTTTTCCTTAAAAAGGAAAAGTATAAAAAAAAGACATCAAAATGTTCAGTTTCTGACAGCTTTTGCTTTCTTTTGAAAAGAGCTTCGTGTAAAATAATGCATGTGAGGGAGAAATTTTATGATTGAAAGCATTGCGGCATATTGTGACGATGTACAGACCATTACCGTGGATGTCTCGCGAAATTTCTATCAGGGAGATGCAGGTAAATTTTATCTGCAGCATGAAAACGGGAAAATTGAAGACTGCCGAATTCGACAGATAGAAACAAAACAGAATTTGATTCGATATACAGTCGAAACATTTGAAAATATTGAAATAGGAAAAGATTTAAGAGTTGTTTCTGAAAAAGGATATCAGGCGCCTTTGCAGTATCGTCTGATTACTCAAAAATCTGTTTTTGATGAGCTTTTCAGTTATGATGGAGATGATTTAGGAGCACATATCCATGAAGGAAAAACAACGTTTAAAGTCTGGGCTCCAACTGCATCTCGTGTTTTTCTGGATTATGAATTTGAAGGAATGCAGCGTTGTGAAATCATGAGAAGAGAAGACAGAGGGGTTTTCTGTTGTGTCATTCATCAGAATTTGGATGGAGCAGTTTATCAGTATCTGGTTCATGTCAATGGTCAGGTACATGCTGCAATTGACCCTTATGGTAAAAGCAGCACTGCGAATGGAAAAAGAAGTGCTGTGATTGATATTGAAGCATTAAAGACAAGAAGAACTAGCCTTTCATCAGTGATTAAAAACTACACAGACGCTATCATTTATGAAGCCAGTGTACGTGATATGACCATTGCAGCATCAGCAGGGACAAAAAAACATGGAACTTTTATGGCCATGGTAGAAGAAGGAACACGATGTGACGGGGAGAAAACAGGTTTTGATTATCTCTGTGATTTAGGTATTACTCATTTGCAACTGCTGCCTGTTATGGATTTCATGACAGTGGATGAGCTTCATCGTGAGCGTCATTATAACTGGGGATACGATCCAGCTCAGTTCATGACTCTTGAAGGCAGCTATAGCTCCAATGCCAATGATCCTGCAGCACGTGTTCATGAGTTCATGACTTTGGTCAATAAATTTCACAGTCGTAACATCGCAGTGAATCTCGATGTTGTTTTCAATCATCATTATGATGTAGGTCTGTCTTGTTTTGACCGCATTGTGCCTTACTATTATTTTAGAGTAAATGAAAATGGCACAAAATCCAATGGTTCATTCTGCGGCAATGATTTCGAAAGTCGTCGTGCCATGTTCAGAAAATTCATTCTGGATACATGCAGCTATTATGTAGATGTATTTGGGATTGATGGCTTCCGTTTTGATTTAATGGGAATCATTGATGTTCAAACAATGAATCTTTTGGATAAGAAACTTAGAAAAGATCGTCCTGAAATCATGCTTTATGGAGAAGGCTGGAACATGCCAACGGCTTTGACTCATGATGAAAAGGCGATGATTGAAAATCAGTCCATGATGCCGAATATTGGATTTTTTAATGACTATTTCCGTGATCACCTCAAAGGCAGTACTTCTGAATATGAAGTAGCACAGAAGGGTTTTGTAACAGGAGATGGCATGATGATTGAAGCTGCCAAGTTCTCTTTGGCAGCGACAGCTCATCCGGATTTGTTCCATAAATTTGATTCCCCATGCCAAAGCATCAACTATGTTGAATGTCATGACAACGCAACACTTTGGGATAAAATGAAAATCTGCTGTGCAAATGAAGTGAGAGAGATTCGAGTCAAACGTCAGAAGATGATGAATGCCGTTGTTCTTTTGGCACAAGGAGTTCCATTTCTGCATGCTGGCCAGGAGTTCTGCCGCACTAAAAACGGCTATCACAATACATACAACATGCCAGATCGCATCAACTGCATTGACTGGCTGAGGAAAAACCGTCATTTGGATTTAGTCAATCATCTTAAAGACGTGATTGAACTGAGAAAGAAAACAAAAGGATTGAGATACGCTACTGCAAAAGAAATTCAGGACCATGTGTCTTTTGAAAAACTTGGAAATGAAGTTTTGCTGTATACGATTAAAAACACAGAAGTGGATGGCATTGTATCCACTCTGAAAATCATCATCAACGCATCACGAAAAGATGTAAAACTGAAAGCTGCTTCCAGATGCAGATGCCTGCTGAATGAACAAGGTGCCTGCGACAAAACTACAGATGTTTTGGAAGCTCCAGAATTGTCCGTGACAGTCTATCAGTGCTATTAATCAACGAAAGGCCGATTATTCGGCCTTTTCATGTAGGATTTCAATATTTGTGCAATTCATCAGCTGAGCAGGCAGCGATAAAGTTATGCCTGGACCGCCCAAGACTTTGACACTCATGCCATTTTTCAGGGTTGAAAGTTCAATGGATTCTGGGAGATAGACGTTCATTTCACCCGTGTAGGTTCCTTCTATGCATTCACCACTGATCATGTGCAGTTCTTCATTGACTTGGATGTTGACTAGTGTAAACCATAACTGAGTCGTTTTTTGCTGATGCTTTTTGATGGCAAAAAAGGAGGCAAATGCAAACAGTGCACCTAAGAGGAGAGCTTTTTTCCTCATGCCAGCCATTCCTTGATCTGATTCATTAAATCTTCACCAGCATTTTGTGCATAAGGGGAGCTGGAAGCCTCATAGAACTGTTTGTCATAAGCGTCACTGTCTGGCATATACAGATGGTAGCCATTGGTATAGCCGATAAATTCAAGTCCATGCTTTTTAAGTGGGTTGGAAAGCTTGCTGAAAAGTTCAACAGGAGTAAAGACAATTGTCAGGCCTGTCAGATGGAGTGCACTGACAGGAACTTCAATGGATGTTTTTCCCTGCAAAGCACTGCTGGCCATCAGGTTGTTTTGAGCGCCTTCTACAAAAGAGAGTGCCAGACGAAGTTCCTGTTCAGAAGCGCCGTTTCTTTTTGCCTGTTCATAGTCGTTCATGAATTTTGCCAGTTTAGCCTGAGCCACTTCAATGCTGTCTGATTGTCTTGCTTTGACTGTAAAAGTTTTCTTTTCAATAGAGAATTCGACATTAGTTTCAATCGCAGTGTTCTGTTCCAAAAGCTTTTTGATGCACTCAGCACAGAGGCTTCCAAAACGCTCGCATTCTTCAAATCCTTGACCTTTGCGGGTGAAACGTGTGCTCATATCACCGCAGCTGCCATTGACATAAGCAACAAGATCATATTCAGGAAAATGAGGTTCAATAGCACCAGGGAAATCGGCAGTGATTTCCAAATTGTCGCCATTGAGAACTGTTGGGTGACAAGCCATGCGAACAATCATAGCTTTATGATTTTCTGTAGTCCATTCCAGCACAAGAACATCTTCATCGGCTTCAAGATGAGGATCATGACGGTCTGTGCCTAATCCTTGTATTTTTCCTCTTGCCATTTTTAAAGAAACTGGTTCAGTTTTTGTTCTTAGCTGAAAGACGGATTCACTGATTTTTTCAGCAATGCTTTTGCAATATGCTGCATCATGATGACAGAAGACAGGATCCATACCTTTCAGCATGCCTTCATGAGTTGAAAGCGTTCCTCCAGGAGCAGAATGAGTGTGAGTTGCAGACAGAAGAATCTGTTCTTCTGGAATATCTGTTTTTTCTTGAATCAGATGAAGAAGATATTGATCAACAGCACAGAGGTCAAACTGTACCCATAGAATTTCCTGAGAATCATTTTGAAAAAGAAAGACACGCGCATAAACAGGATCATGGACTTTTTCAGCCAGACGGACTTTTCCAAATCCAGAAAGACGTACAGGAAGAGATGGAGTAATATCTATTTTTTGAAATGCCAGATTCATAAGAGTTTCCTTTCTACTACTTTTTCATTATACTCTATTTTTAAAAGAAAAGTGAGCAGAGCTCACTTTTGTGTTATTTTGTCCAGTCAATGACTGCACAGTGCCAGAGTTCTTTTTCATGCATCAGGCCATGATAAGCAGACATGATTTCTTCTGGTTTGATGGTATGACTGATGAGTTTATCTGCATCAATTGTTCCATCCAGCAGTAGACGCTGAACAGTTTCAAAATTTCTCATAACATTGCTTCGAGTACCGTCGGTTTCACCAAAGGCATCCAGCTGATTGAAAGCTCCTTTTACATCAAGCATTTTCATGTGAATGGCATTGAGAACTGGCGTGATATCACAGCTGAAAGATGCGCGAGGTGATCCTAGCAGAATGACCTGGCCATATTTTGCACATCCCAGAATCGCATTGACAATAGCTGGTGAAATGCCAGAGACATCCACTGTGATTTCTGCACCTTTTCCATGAGTCAGTTCTTTTAAAACTTCTACCTGTTTTTCAGGAGCAGTACTGTAGCATTCATTCAGACCAGCATGGCGCCCTTCTTCACAGCGGCTTTCAACAGGATCAAAGCAGATGACACGCATCCCTTGCTTCTGGAGCATCAGTGCAGCAACAATTCCAATGGTTCCTAGTCCGAAAACGGCCACTGTATCATTCAGATTTCCTGTACATGCAGTAACAGCATTCATCGCAATCAGTCCCATCTGAATCATGCAGGCTTGGTTGTCACTGAGGCGTTCATCCACTTTCAGGATTTTAGCACCTTGAGTTGTCCCAACATGAGAATATTTGTTGATGGAAGCATGCGGGCCAGAATGGAAGACGCGATCACCAACTTCAATGTGAGAAAGACCTGCACCTTTTCTCAAAACTTTCCCTACGCAGGTATATCCAGGATAAACTGGGTAACTAAATCCCTGTTTGATGGCATAGACACGTGAGAGTTCAGTACCTGCACTGATCATTGATGTCGTTGTTTCAATGATGGCCTCATTGTCTTTTAAAGGCTGATTCAAATCAAATTCTTCTGACTGGATTTCAGCCTGTGCTTTTCCAGTCAAAATAACAAATCTGCGTTCCATTATTTGTTGTCAGCGGCAAAGACGATGCCAGCATCCTTTCTGCAGGCTTCAATGACTTCCATGACTTCCAGTGAATAATCAAGAAGTTTCAAACATGTTTCATAATCATTGTTTTCAACGATTTCTACAAAATCCTTTAATTCATAATGCATGCCATTGGAATTTTCCTGCACGCCATATGTTGTTGCAAGACCGCTGAAATTTGATCCAAAATTAGATACAACTTCAACAACACGGCTTGGTTCCTGATCCACCAGGAAATATCCTTTGTTGCCCTGAATCTGAGCCAGGTTTTTAGATTTGGAGTCTTTGCATCCAACACATGTAGCGATGAAATGCGGGTATTTAAGAATGACAACACCAGAAGTGTCAATGCCTTCTTCTTTGTTAGCGAAGTAATGAACTTCTTCAGGTTTGCCAAACAATCCCATCACGAAATGAATGTTGTACATGTTGATGTCCATCAGTGCACCGCCAGAGAATTGAGGATTGAACACGTTTGGATTTTTACCTGCTTTGAATGCATCATATTTGCTAGAATACTGCGAGAAATTGCACTGAACAATCTTCAGTTCACCAACACGGTCCAGTTGAGTTTTCAGCCATTTGAAGTTTGGCAAATGAATTGGAATGATAGCTTCAAACAGATAGAGATGTTTTTCTTTTGCCAGTTCAATCAACTCTTTCAATTCAGCAGTTGTTGAAGTAAATGGCTTTTCGCAGATAACGTTCTTTCCAGCAAGCAGTGCGCGCTTGGACTGTTCAAAATGAACGCTGTTAGGAGATGCTACATAGATGGTATCAATGGCATCATTGCTGAACATTTCATCCAGATCAGTATAAACCTTAGAAACACCGTTTTTTGCTGCAAAAGCTTCACCTGTTTCTGCTTTTCTTGAATAACATGCAACAACTTCACAATTTTCATTGGAACGTGATGCGTTGATGAAGTTGGATACAATGAATCCTGTACCAATCGTACCAATTTTCATGATTATTTTCCTCCTGGATGAAAACATCCTATTTCTATAAAAATATTATACTTTGCGAATCCTTGAGACACAATCGAAAAAATCCAGTTTTCTGTACAAAACGCATCATTTCACAACGATGGAGCAAATTGAATCGCTATAACTTCTGTATTTTATATGTGCAGACAAATATAGCTTGCTGGTGAACTCATTTTCCTAATGTCATTAACCAATTATTAATTTGATTTCTTCTTTTCAATAATAAAAAGGAGTCAAAGACTCCCAACAAAAATATTATAGCATATAAAAAAATGTAAAAACAGACTGTTTATAAAATGAATGTGAGATATAGTATAAGTGAACAAAGAGTTAGGAGGACACTAACGATGAAGGAGATTCTAAAAGAAATTTAAGCCGTTTCCTGATCAGCATGACAAAACTGGTTGAGGAAACTGAAAATGGATGAAATTCGTCAAGTTAGGAGGGTGCTAACATGAAGGAGATTCTGAAAGAAATTTAAGCCGTTTCCTGGTCAGTGTGACAGACCTGGCTGAGGAAACTGAAAGCGAAGAAAGAATCGAAAAGAAAGTACGTCTGTGGAGGAAAAGCCAATGGACAAGAAAGGTTCTCACAACTAAATAGAAAAGAAA
>JAFQKG010000118.1 GCA_017397025.1 Erysipelotrichaceae bacterium
AGTTGCTGATGCAATTGCTGATGGCAAAGATGTTCTGATTGATATGTGGGGCTTCTATGGTCTTGAAGGTGCACTGGATGCAGAAGGCAATGCTTGCCCTCAGTATGTGTCTACTACTGATGAACACAAGTATGTTGACCCAGCTGACAACAGTGAAGTTTCTGCTGCTGACATCTATGCTGGTTATGGTGCTTACTTTGATACACCTGATTATGCGTCATATGTTGTTGTTGAAGTTGAAAACGAAGCATTCGGTACAACTTTTGATACTGTAGGTCTGTACAAGGTTGATGACTACACAATCCGCTACGTTTGTGAAAATGCATATGACTATTACTATTTCCTGACTTCTTGTACTGGAAACAGCTGGATCGTTTATGAAGATCTGTATGAATCTACAAAAGATACTACTGGTAAGCTGGTAACTTCTAAGTATGGTACAAGTGCTGAAAATACAATGTCTTATGGTCCATATCGCTTAGAAAGTCTGCAGGAAGGCAAGCAGATGGTTCTGGTTCAGAACGAAAACTGGTATGGATTTGAAAAGCAGGAAGATGGTTCATTGCTGTCTATGACTGAATTCTTGGTTGACGGTGAATCTAAACAGCAGTATCAGACTGAAAAGATCGTTATTGATGTAATGACTGATGATGCTGCTAAGCAGGCATTCTTGAAGGGACAGCTGGACAGCTGGTCACCAACTGCTGAAGAACTGTTGAACTACTCAACATCTGAACAGCTGTATCAGGTAGATGAAACTTACACTATGCGTTTCTTCTTCCATACAAATCTGGACTCACTGAAGGAAATGGATGCTTCAATGGGTAATACAAACTCTGTTGTACTGTCTAATGACAATTTCCGTAAGGCTATGTCTTTGGCATTGGATCGTGCTGACTGGGTATCTGCAACTCCTGGTTATAAGCCAGCATATTCAGTGCTGAGCAGCCTGTACTTCTACAATGTGTATGAAGAACCAGATTCAATCTACCGCAATACTGAACAGGCTATGAAGGCTATCGTTAACCTGTATGGTGTTGAATATGGTGATGGCACTCCATATGCAACTTTGGAAGATGCTTACAAATCAATCAATGGTTTCAACCTGACTGAAGCTAAGAATCTGTTTGCAACTGCATGTGATGAACTGGTTGCTGCTGGTCTGTATACTGAAGGCGAAGATATCGTTATCCGTATCGGTTATAAAGCTGGTTCTCTTGATTCAGCTGACAACCAGCAGATTGCTCTGTTCAATGAATATCTGAATGCTGCACTGGAAGGTTCAGGATTCGGTAAGCTGGAACTGGTTGCTGTTGATAACCTGACTAACCGTTATCTGTCTGTTTCAAATGGTGAATTTGCAATGGGCTACGGTGCTTGGGGTGGAGCTGCATTCTATCCATTCACTATGTTCCAGGTATACTGCGATGCTGATTACACTGGCTACATTCACGAAGCTGGATGCTGGGATCCTGCAAAAGAAATGCTGACAATCAATGTCAATGGTACAGATGATACAATGACATGGAAAGAATGGTCAGGTGCTATGGCAGGTACTGGTAAATATGCTAATGCTGACTTCGATACTAAGCTGAGCATTCTGGCAACAATGGAAGAAGAAATGCTGAAGAAGTATTACATTATTCCACTGTGCACAACAACTGTATGTTCACTTGAATCTTACAAGACTAGCTACATTACTGAACTTTACAGCATTATGTATGGTTTCGGCGGAATCCGTCTGCAGACTTACAACTATACAAATGATGAATGGGCTGAATATGTAGAAAGCCAGGGCGGAGAACTGAACTACGAATAATTCGTACTTCAATCTCTAAAATTGAACTGTTTTCAAATGCCAGGAGGGGCTATCCTCTCCTGGCTTTGATTCATGTTATCAGACTCCTGTTTTTCGCTATCAACTGTTGAACAACAATTCATAGCGAAGAACAGAAGCGCTACTTTGTTATTCTCTAAAAGAAAAGGAGAGGATTTTTTATGAAAATGGCAAAATATGTAATGAAACGACTTGTTTTGATGCTTTTTGTTTTGTTTGTTATCACAACTGTCTGTTTCATGCTTGTTCGAATTTTACCTCGACCACTTCCTGATTATAAGAATTTGAGAGATATTATTCTTGCCCGCTGGGAAGCACTTGGATACAATGAGCCTCTTTTGGTTCAGTATGGCATTTATTTGAAGAATATTTTTACATCATGGGATTTTGGTACTTCCTGGTACATTGAAGTCAATGAACCTGCTTGGAATCTATTAACTGATCGACTGCTTCCAACAGTTCTTGTTAACTTGTATTCACTGATTTTATCAATTCCAATTGGTATTGGACTGGGAGTTTATGCTGCAATCAACAAAAACAAATGGCAGGATTCATTTATTAGTACTGCTGTTATGATTTTTATTTCTGTTCCAGCTTATGTTTATGCTTTCTTAGTTCAGTATTTCCTCTATTTTAAATTCAATTTACTTCCGCTTCAGGTGCTGTCACTGGCAGATGCAGGGGGCAGCTGGTTTACATGGAAAATGTTCAAAAGTATGATCGCACCTGTTCTTGCTTTGTCATTTGGACAGATTGCTGGTCTGTGTCGTTTTACTCGTGCTGAATTGACTGAAACATTAACATCAGATTACATGCTTCTTGCTCGTACAAAAGGGTTAACTCGTGCTCAGGCAACGAGTCGACATGCTTTGAAAAATGCAATGGTTCCTATTTTGCCAATGATTATTTCTACTTTTATTGGGGTACTTGCGGGATCGTTTGTTATTGAACAGATTTTCTCGATTCCTGGTGTTGGCCAATTGTACATGATGTCCATTCGTTTATTTGATTATGATGTCTTTATGATGGATATGATTTTTTATACCTTTATCAGTTTATTAGCAGGTATTGTTGTTGATATCAGTTATGGATTCATTGATCCGCGCATTAGAATGGGGGAATAAGAGATGGAAAACAAGAAATTTGATTCAATCCCTAAAGAAAAATTTACCCTTGTTCATCATGGCGAACGTATTTCCGATAAGAAATTTGATGACAAGCCAATTGGTTATTTTAAAGATGCATTGATTCGTTTTAAGAAAAACAAAGCTTCTGTTTTAGCATTTTGGATTATCTTAGGCATACTTGCTTTTTCGATTCTTGCACCTGTGCTGATTACAAATCATGATTCAAAATTCATGTGCAACATGTATGCGAAAAAGCCTGCTCGTATTGCATCAATGTTGAATGTTAAAATCTTTGATGGAGGAATGGACACAAAATCGAATGAAACTGGCTTTATAAAGTTAGTTGGTATTGGTATGGCTGCTGCTGATGGTGATGGTCAGGGTGTTACTGTTTCTGAAGGACTTGCAAGTGAGTATTCTCCAATGATAGAAATTGGCGAAGCTTATGAACAGGAAATTTCAAAAACTCGTTCTACTACTTACTATCCATTCCGTGTAGATGCGTATCTTCGTGAAGGCTTTGTTTACAGAAGTGTTGAACAGAGCGAATACGCTAGAATCAAGGCTTGGGAAGAAGAAACAGGTCTTCAAGTGCTTTATCCGGTCATTGATAACAATGAATGGACTATTGATCCTGAAGATGCCAACTATTGGTACAAGACCAATTCAAAAGGTCAGCCTGTTAAAGTCAACGCAGCAGGGGATGCAACAGTCATTACTTATAGTGAAAATATGGTGCTTGAAGACAATTACAAGCGTGATGCTGAAGGCAATGTGATGTATTATACTTATGCTGGCGGCGGCAATGCAGATACTGCTCAGTATCGTGTTCGTTTGCTTTACTATAATTACTATCAGTATTTGTACGGTTCTACTCCTGATTATGTCATGGGAACAGATTCTCAGGGTTACGATTTAGCACTTCGAATTGCAGGCGGTATTAAACTGTCAATGACGATTGCTATTTCGGTTTCCATTATCAACTTTATCATTGGTGCTATGTGGGGTGCTGTTGCAGGCTATTATGGCGGTACAGTGGATATTCTGATGGAACGTATTACTGATATTTTGGCAGGTGTTCCTTTCATTGTTGTTGCTACATTGTTCCAGATTCATCTGGCTGCAAAAGTTGGACCAATTGTGTGTCTGTTGTTTGCTTACATTTTGACTGGATGGATTGGGACATCGAGCCGTGTTCGTACACAGTTTTATCGTTTTAAGAATCAGGAATATGTTATGGCAGCTCGTACACTTGGTGCTAAAGATAAGCGTATTATCTGGAAACATATTTTCCCTAATACATTAGGTACAATCATTACTTCTGTTGCTTTGGTAATTCCAAGTACAATTCTTTCTGAAAGCAACCTGTCTTTCCTTGGAATCATTAAGCTTGGTACAGCAGATTATTCTTCGCTGGGGAATCTGCTTGCAGAAGCAAACGGCATCTGGACGAATTATCCTCATTTGATGATTTATCCTGCACTTTTCATTTCTTTGCTGATGATTACATTCAACCTCTTTGGTAATGGTCTTCGTGATGCGTTTAACCCATCACTGCGTGGTACGGAGGATTAATCTATGGATAAAATTTTAAATGTTAAAAATCTTAAAATTTCTTTCCGTACTCAAAGCGGTACGCTGAAAGCAGTCCGTGATATTTCATTTGATCTTGAACGCGGACGTACTCTTGCGATTGTTGGAGAATCTGGATCAGGAAAATCTGTAACTTCAAAAGCAATTTTAGGTATTCTTGCTGGGAACTCAATTGTTGAAGGCGGAGAAATTTTGTATGATGGACGTGATTTGCTGAAGATTTCTGAAGAAGAAATGTGTACTATTCGCGGTGATAAAATTTCCATGATTTTCCAGGATCCGCTATCTGCACTTAATCCAATTGTTAAAATTGGTAAACAAATCACTGAAGCAATGCTTTTAAAAAACAAAACCAGCCGTAAACAGGCGAAGGATGAGTTTAACAGCACTTTAGCGTTATTGAACACGAACATTGCTGAGGCAACTGGAGATGCAGCTAAGGCAAAAGAATTGTGTGAGATGTTTGATAAGTTCTGCATTGAAGCAAACAAGCTTGAAAATTCTTATAACATTTCATCTTCGAACGCTTTGAACGTGAAAGAAGAAATTATTGATTTCATTTTCCGTACAGGCAAAGCGCAGAAACTTGATATTAAAAATTCTTTGAATACTTATTCTAAACTGCTCAAAGAAATCAAAGATCCTTTCTTTACAGCAGGATACACTGATCAGCTGACTTCACTTTCTAATCAGCTGAATTCGGTCAAAGGAAACTTTGATAAGAAAACTGGTGTTGTTGGCAACGATTTAATTTCTTGTCTTGAAGAAATTAAAACACTGCTTGAAGAAATGCTTTCTCAGACTCGTCCTGATTTCTTCTGTATTGGATTTTATTCAATGAAAAATCCATCGGAAACACTTACTGGACGCAATGTTGCTGAATTGAATGCGATGGCTTCTTCTTATCTTGAAGAACACTTTATGGATTCGTTTGTTCCAGCAGCTGCAAAGGGGATTGAACATTCCTATCGTAAGTCGCTGGAAAAGAAGTCTGAAGTGCTTTCTGTTTTGAATGAAGCGAAAGTGTATTTTTCAGGTGAATTTGACAAGAAATCATCTCTTGACTATGCAAAGAAAGTTGCTGATGCAGTCGACGCAACGATTGACCGCCTTGAAATTCAAAAAGATTCTCAGGCGTATACTTTACGTTCATCTTTGAACACTGCAATCAACAAATATTTTACTGCAGTCATCAACAATCCAAAAGAAGAAGAGCGTTTTGAAAAACAGACTGCAAAGCGTGATGCTTTGATTGCAAAGGGAAAAACTGTTGACTGGAAAGTCATTCCTAAGAATGTTTATGATCTGGATGAACTGAAAAACAATATTGTTACTTTGATTGCTCGTATGATTTCACATTATCAGAATCAGCTTCATGCTGGAGATGTTGATTTTACTCATAAAGCACATTTGATGATTGATTATTTTAAAGATAAGGCTTCAAAAGTTGTTTATGAAGTGACTCCATCTATGGCTAAGGAACGTGCTATAAAACTGATGGAAGAAGTTGGTATCAATGAACCTCGTATGAGATACTACCAGTATCCATTTGAATTCTCAGGCGGTATGAGACAGCGTATCGTTATTGCGATTGCTTTGGCTGCCGATCCAGAAATTCTGATTTGTGATGAACCAACAACTGCACTTGACGTCACTATTCAGGCTCAGATTCTTGAACTGATCAATCGATTAAAAAAGGAAAGAAATCTGTCCATTATCTTTATTACACATGACTTGGGTGTTGTTGCCAATATGGCTGATGACATTGGAGTCATGTATGCAGGGAAGATTGTTGAATATGGAACAGCCGATGATATTTTCTATGATCCTCGTCATCCATATACTTGGGCATTGCTTTCATCTATGCCAGATTTGGATACAAAGGAAAAGCTGGATGCAATTCCTGGTACTCCGCCAAATATGATTTTCCCTCCAGTTGGCGATGCTTTTGCAGATCGTAACAAATATGCAATGCAGATTGACTTTGAAATGCAGCCTCCTATGTTTGAAATCTCTGAAACACATCGTGCTGCAACTTGGCTGCTTCATCCAGATGCACCTAAAGTTGAAGTTCCAAAGGCAATTACAGATCGTATTGAACGAATGAAACAGAAATCAGGAGGTGCAGCATCATGAGTGAAAACAAAGAAGTTCTGCTTAAAGTCGAACATTTAAGTCAGTATTTTGGTCCTGTGAAGGCTGTTGACGATGTTTCATTTGAAATCATGAAAGGTGAAGTCTTTGGGCTGGTAGGGGAATCAGGCTGTGGCAAGACAACTACTGGACGCTCTATCATTCGTATTTATGATATCACTGGCGGTAATATTTATTTCCAAGGTGAAAAGATTGCAGCTGGATCTGATATTTATAAAATTCAGGTAAAACAAGCAAAAAACAACCTGAAAGAAATGACAAAGCGTTTGAACGCTGATTCTAAAGTCAATCCTGGCAATAAGAATGAAAATGATGCACGTATCAAGGAACTTCAGGAAGAATTTAAAACTCTGAGTGAAAAGAACAAAGTCCTTGCAAAAGAAGCAAAACTGGCTCATAAGAGTGCAGATATGGACAAAGTTCATAAGATTCAAATGATTTTCCAGGATCCGATTGCTTCTTTGAATCCGCGTATGACAGTAAAAGAAATTATTTCCGAAGGTCTTGTGATCAATGGTGAAAAGGATCAGAATGTCATTGATGAAAAAGTGTACAGCATTCTTGAAACAGTTGGTCTTGTTAGAGAACATGCTGGACGCTATCCTCATGAATTCTCTGGCGGTCAGCGTCAACGTATCGGGATTGCTCGTTCAGTCATCATGCAGCCTGAACTTTTGATTGCGGATGAGCCTATTTCAGCACTCGATGTTTCGATTCAGGCTCAGGTCATCAATCTATTGAATGATTTAAGAGATACATTAAATTTGACTATTCTTTTTATTGCACATGACTTGTCAGTTGTAAAATATTTTTCTGATCGAATTGGGGTTATGTATTTTGGAAAAATGGTTGAGCTTGCTCCATCTGATGAACTGTTTGCTCGTCCAATGCATCCTTATACACGTTCACTTTTGTCTGCTATTCCTCTTCCAGACCCTCGTTCTGAAAAGAATAGAACTCGTATGACTTACAATTCGCTGGCTGCACATGATTACACTGTAGATAAGCCAACACTGAGAGAAGTATCACCAGGTCATTTTGTCTACTGCAATGACGCTGAAGAACTCAAATACAAAAAGGAGTTTAATCTGTGAGAAATCATAGAAAGAAAAATTTTCTTCCTTATTTCATTTCATTTCTGTTTGTTGGACTGCTTGCAGGGCTGTATGTTGGTTTAAGAGATTTTTCTAGTCAACCACTGATGGAAAAGTATCGCATACTTTGTGATGCATTTACAGTTCCGGGTGTCATATTGATTCTTGTAGGTGCTTTGGTACTGCTCAGTGATTCGGGTGCGTTCCATGGGATAGGCTATGTTTTGTCTTATGCAAAAAATACGCTTCTCCATTTTGTTGTGCCTGGTGCACTTGGCAATACTGAAACTTATTTTGACTATATAGAACGTAAAAAAGCAGAGGGACGTATGAAAAATTATGTTTTCCTGTTTGTTACAGGTGGACTTTCCATGCTGGTCTCATTCGTCTTTATGTTTCTGTTCTATCAGCTTTATTAAATGCAAATCCCCATTAATGGGGATTTTGTGTCTGGAGGGTTAATCATGATTTATGTAATGTCTGATCTTCATGGGTGTTATGATGAATATCTCAAAGCACTTGATCTTGTTCATTTTTGTGATCATGACACATTGTATGTGCTTGGTGATGTAATTGATAGAGGCGAGCGAGGTCTTGACATTTTGCAGCATATGATGATGCATGACAACATCATTCCACTCATTGGAAATCATGAATGGATGGCTATGTCTATATTGAGAAAACTATGTACTGAAATTACAGAAGATAATGCTGAAACTACATTGACTGTGGATGATTTACTTTCTTTTGATTACTGGATGCATGATGGAGGAAAAACAACTCTGGATGCTTTTAGGAAGCTGGAACGATGGCAGATGGAAATGATCCTTGATTATCTAGATGAATTTCGGTTGATTGAAGAAGTACATGTCAATGACAAAGACTATGTTTTGATGCACGCGGGTTTGTCAAAACCAATCACAGAAAACAATCTTTTACAGTTAAGAGCTGAGGATGTCCTTTTTCAAAGTACTGACATTGTTTTAGATTCAAAGGTCATCGTATGTGGACATACGCCGACTCAAGATGACAAAATACTGTTTAGGAATGGACAGATCAGGATTGACTGCGGCTGTGTGTTTCATGGAAATCTTGGTGTTCTTTGTCTTGATGATTTAAGCACTTTTTATGTTTCGAAAATCTAGGTTTGTTCTATTCCTTGTTCGTATTCATAAGATGGATTTGAAGGAGGAGCTTAGATGAAAAAAGTAGTGATTGATAAACAGATTGTCCTTGATCATGAATTTGAAAAAATCAATGAATTGTCTTGTTTTGAACGAATAGAAACAACAGCGCTTCAGAATGGATTAGAATGCAATGGCATTATTGAAATCAAAGGATCAGGTGTTGTACAAGCAAATCAGATTCCTATTGATGAAACGATTGACTTATCTATTTTTGCACCATTTGATAGAATATCAACTTCTGAACAGTTCAGTGTCACCTTGTCTGATTCAAAGTTTCATCTTGGGAATCAATTGCTTATGTGTAGTTTTACCTTTGATGTCAGTGGTTTAGTAGATGAGGATGAAAAGATGGCCTTAAAACAGGATGAAGGATCCATTGAAGATCTTTTGGATGATTCACAGGTTGTCAATGAAATTGTACGATATGTTCTTGTGAATCGTGATGATTCCTATGCTTCATTGGCATCTCGTTATCACGTAAGTGAAAGTGAAATTAGAAGACTGAATCAAAACAAAACTTTCCTTGATAGAACTTTGATTCTGCTTCCTTTCTGTTGACAAAAAAGAGTCATTTTTCTATAATGAATGCATCGGCGATGAGAAGGAAAAATTCTAATGCAGTGACAGGTAGAGAGTTCTGGGAAGGTGAAACAGAACCGAATGCACTAGAAGCAGTCACCTTGGAGCTGGTTTTTTGAAGAAAGTAGAA
>JAFQKG010000119.1 GCA_017397025.1 Erysipelotrichaceae bacterium
CTGCAGACACTGAAAAATCGCGCTGTGTTCACTGTCAATCGGCGTCAATGAAACATTGTATTTCTTTACAGCATCCATGACAAACTGTCCACCAACAACCAGTGTTTCCTTGTTGGCAAGAGCAATATCATGATGTGTTTCAATCGCTTTCATTGTTGGAAGCAAACCGGCAAAACCAACAAGGGCATTGACAAGCACATCATAGTCATCCATTTGAGCAAGTTCAATCAAGCCTTGATCACCAAAAGTAAAAACAATGTCAGGATATTCAAGAGAAAGCTGCTTCGCATCTTCCTCTTTCACAACACAAACATGGCTGCAATGAACACGCTTTAAGATTTCTTTTAGCCCATTCACATTATAGCCTATGCTGAGTGCCTTGATTTCAAACAATTCTGGGTGGTCTACAACAACATCTATGGTCTGAACACCGATAGAACCAGTTGCACCAAGCAGTACAATTCTTTTCATATTACATCACCATCACAAACATTAGATAAAAACTCATCCATAACATCAAATTAAAAATCAATGAATCGATACGGTCTAAAACACCGCCATGTCCTGGAAAAATATGACCGAAATCCTTAATTCCTTCATGACGCTTGATGGCGCTAAAAGCCAAATCTCCAAGCTGTCCAACTATCGGCATCAGCAAAGATGTCAGGCAAAGAAACTGAACAGGAAGTTCAGGTACAAGGAAATAGCCAAATGCCAAAGAAGATCCCGCTCCTAAAAGCCATCCTCCAATTGAACCTTCAATTGTTTTCTTTGGAGAAATTCTCTCATTCAGCTTGTGTTTTCCAAAAAAACGTCCTGCAAAATAAGCCCCAGTATCAGTTGCATAGGTTGCAAGCACAATATGAAGCATAGCCAGCGGATGATAAACATCATAAACCAAGCGAATCGCTCTTACAGTAAAAGCAACTAGAACAACAAACACAAAAACAATGCTGATTTTATCCACTGAATACTGTTCATAGCTGACACAAAACAGGAAAAGAAGAATCAAAACAATCGGCATCACTGCAGCAAACAGAGTCAAAGAAGATGTACTCATAACAGCAACAGCAGCTAAAAGCACTGCATACATCCCCCATGGAACGTTCTTGAACAAACAAGTCAGTATTTCATATACTGCAAGCAAGACAAAAGCGACCATCAGAATATCCAGCCAAATTCCGCCTAATACAAGCGGTGGAATCGTAACTGCCAAAATACCGATTGCGGTAATTATACGCTGAATCATGACTTAACCCCTCCAAAACGCCGATCACGGCTCTCAAACTGTTCAATGCATTCTTTCAGTGTTTCTTTTGTGAACTCAGGCCATGGCAGATCAATGAATTCAAGTTCTGCATATGCCAGCTGCCACAAAAGAAAATTAGAAATACGGCATTCTCCAGAAGTACGAATCATCAAATCCAGCGGAGGAAATTCACTGGTCATGAGATACTGATCAAACTGATTCACTTCTAAATCATTTTCTCGAACACCATTTTTGACATCTTCTGCATATTTTCTCGCTGCAAGCACAATCTCTCTTTGAGAACCATAATTCATCGCAAAATTCAGAACCATACCAGTGTTGTTTCTTGTTTCATCCATTGCACTCTGAAGGATTTTAGCAGTTTCTGCTGGAATCTGATCCATCTCGCCAATCATGGCAATACGGATGTTCTTTTCCATTAATTCCTTTAAAAAGCGACTGAAAAACACTGCTGGAAGCTTCATTAAATAACCAACTTCTTCTGCAGATCGTTTCCAGTTTTCAGTTGAAAATGCATATAAAGTCAACACTTCAATCCCTAGATCATTGGCTGCAATAGCTGCATCACGAACAACTTCTACACCACGAAAATGACCTTCCGTCCTTACTTTTCCTCTGGCTTTTGCCCATCTTCCATTGCCATCCATGATGATGGCTACATGTCTTACACTCATAGCTTCTCCTTAGAAAAGCTCACAAATGTGAGCTTTTATACTGTCATAATATCTTTTTCTTTTAGTGCTGCCACATCATCAATCTTCTTGATGAATTCATCTGTCAGCTTTTGAATTTTTTCGATGCACTGCTTCTGCTGATCTTCAGTAAAGCTGTCTTCTTTCTTTGCATCATCATTTGCCTCACGGCGAATGTTTCTTACAGCAACCTTTGCATTTTCAGCCATTTTCTTGACATCCTTGCACAGAGCTTTACGAGTTTCCCCAGTCAGTGCAGGAACAGTCAAACGAATCACAGTGCCATCACTTTGTGGAGGCAGATTCAAATTAGAAGTATTGATTGCATGCTCAATCCCTTTCAATACAGATTTATCATAAGGTTTGATTACAATAATACGACCTTCCTGTACAGAAATACCCGCCAGCTGATTGATTGGTGTAGGTGATCCATAATAATCTACATCCAGACCATTCAAAAGATTTGGATTGGCACGTCCGCTTCTTACTGTATCCAAAGATGTCTTGAAGCTTTCAAGAGCTTTGTTCATTCTTGTCTTTGTATCATCTAAAATTAAATTCATCATAAAAATTATTTTCCTTCCTTTGTGATTGTTGTACCTTCTACAGTCTGCAGAATCGCTTTTTTGATATTGCCTCTTTCATTCATGTTGAATACAACCAAGTCAATGTTGTTGTCCATACACATAGATGTAGCAGTTGTATCCATGACCTGAAGATTCTTGGAAATCAAATCCATGTAAGTCAAAGAGTCATATTTGACTGCGTTTGGATCTTTCTTAGGATCGGCAGAATAAACGCCATCCACTCCATTTTTTGCCATCAAAATGACATCAGCACGAATTTCAGAAGCACGAAGTGCAGCAGTTGTATCTGTTGAGAAATACGGACTTCCTGTACCGCCTCCGAAGATTACAATTCTGCCTTTTTCAAGATGACGAATTGCTTTGCGGACAATAAATGGTTCCGCAACACGATTGATTTCTACTGCGGTCTGTACACGTGTAGGCACATCAATCTGTTCTAGTGCACTTTGAACAGCTAAAGCATTGATGATCGTCGCCAGCATTCCCATATGGTCTGCCTGAACTCTTTCAATACCCATTGTTTCAGCCATCTTGCCGCGGATGAAATTGCCTCCGCCAACAACGATTGCAAGTTCAACTCCCATTTCCTGAATTTCCTTCAGTTCATGTGCAAGATTGGAAAGTACTTCCGGATCAAAATTATTGCCATGCCCGCTTAGGGCTTCACCGCTTAATTTAAGCAGAACTCGTTTATACATATTCTCACTCCTCTAACGGTAATTATAACAGAACTCTGAAAAAAAGCACACACAATGTGGCCATTTTGTCACATTTCAACTACTTTTTGATTAAGAAAAAACCAGAGTTGGAATCAACTCTGGTTTTCTGTCAGTTTCTTGAATTTCGTCGAGATTACTTGCCCATCTGCTTTGCAACTTCTTCTGCAAAGTTTTCTTCACGCTTTTCAATACCTTCACCAACAGCATAACGAACCATTGAAGTTACTGCTGTGCTGTTGTTTTTCAGATACTGAGAAACCTTCATGCCCTGATCCAGAATGTACAGCTGGTCAACCAGGCACATTTCCTGCAGAGTCTTGCTGACACGGCCTTCGATAATGCCCTTGAGCACTTTTTCAGGCTTTCCAGCCAAAGATGCATCGTTCTTCAGAATTTCAGTCTGAATTGCGCGTTCTTTTTCAACAACTTCTGCTTCCATGTAGTCGCGAGAAATATATGTAGGAGCCATTGAAGCAACCTGCATTGCAATGTTGTGTGCAACTGCACCATCATTGCCCTTCAGTACAACGATAACAGAAATCTTTCCGCCCATGTGTACATAGTCACCGAATACTTCGTCATCTGCTTTTTCAACAACTTCGAAACGTCTCAGAGTGATTTTTTCTCCGATTGTTGCAGTTGCATTGATCAGCAGAGCTTCGATTGTTTCACCGTTAACGACAACAGCCTTTGCTTCGTCAACAGTCTTTACACCAGCATCAACCAGTGCATTTGCGATTGTATCAACCAAAGTCAAAAACTGTTCATTCTTCGCAACGAAGTCAGTTTCAGAGTTGATTTCTACTACGCAAGCCTTGTTGCCCTTTACGACAACTTTAGAAAGACCTTCTGCAGCGATACGGCCAGACTTCTTAACAGCCTTTGCGATACCGTTTTCGCGCAGCCAGTCAGCTGCTTTTGAAAGATCTCCATCACATGCAGTCAGGGCCTTTTTGCAGTCCATCATACCTGCGCCAGTTCTTTCTCTCAGTTCTTTTACTAATGATGCTGTGATTGCTGCCATGTTATTTTGCCTCCTGTGTTGTTTCAGCCTTTACTTCTTCTGCAGCTGGTGCAGCTTCAGTCTGCTGAGCCTTGTTTTCTCTTGGCTTTCTGTCATAGAAACGACCGCGAGGACGGCGTTCTTCGTTTCTCTGACGACGACGTCTTTCATTTTCTTCATACTGCTGTTCAACATTCACAATAACATCCTTCATTGTGATGTCTTCAGCTTCCTGATCTTCCTGATATGCAACAGTCAGAAGACCACCCTTAGCTTCAACGATAGCATCAGCCATGCATCCGATAATCAGTTTTACTGAACGCAGAGCATCATCGTTTGAAGGGATTGCATAATCAACTTCTTCAGGGTTGCAGTTTGTATCTACCATACCGAATACTGGAATCCCCAGCTTCTTAGCTTCTGCAACTGCATTGTGTTCTTCCTTAGGATCAACTACGAAGACTGCATCTGGCAGTTTCTTCATTTCCTTGATACCACCCAGGAAGTTTTCCAGTCTTACAGCTTCCTTGCGGATCTGTGCAACTTCCTTCTTAGGATAAACATTGATTGCACCTGAAGCTTCCATTTCTTCGATTTCGATCAATCTCTTGATACGCTTCTGAATTGTACGGAAGTTAGTCAGGATACCACCCAGCCATCTCTGGTTAATGTAGAATGAACCTGAACGAAGAGCTTCATCAAGAACAACCTGCTGAGCCTGCTTCTTAGTACCTACAAACAGTACCTTTCCACCGTTTTCAGCGATTTCTCTCATCTTAGCATAAGCTTCATCCAGCTTAGTCTGTGTCTTAGCCAGGTCGATGATGTATACACCATTCTTAGCTGTGTAGATGTATTCTTTCATTTTTGGATCCCATCTGCGGGTCTGATGTCCGAAATGAACACCGTTTTCGAGCATTTTACGCATTGAAACAACTGACATAAATTTTTTCCTCTCTTTCCGTTGTTTTCCTCCACGATTTCGAACACAATAACTCTTTATTAGAGCACGGAATTGTGAATTCATCGTGTGTGTCGTTACATCCTGCTTTTACAGGATGCCATGTGTTAATATAGCACAACACTTTTTACATTTCAATAGAAAAAAGGCTATTTCAAGCCTTTTTTTTAGAATGCGGATGACTATGATGAATAATGGAACTCAGGCGATCCACTGTCACATGAGTGTAAATCTGTGTTGTACTCAAATTCTCATGACCAAGAAGTTCCTGAACAAGTCTTAAATCAGCTCCATTGTCCAGCAAATGAGTCGCAAAAGAATGACGAATCATGTGCGGATGAATCGAATCAGGAAGATTTGCTCTGATGCAGGCCTGTTTTAGAATGTTCTCCATCGATCTGCCGCTCAGTGCTTTTCCCTTCTGATTTAGAAAAAACGCATCAGATTCATTTTTATCCCATAGTGGACGTGCTTCATAAAGATATTTCTTCATGATTTCTTTACAGCCAGGATAGAAAGGAATCATCCTTTCTTTGTCTCCCTTTCCATGGACCACCAGTATTTCTTCTTCAAATGAGATTTTACTGCACTTTAATGTGGATGCTTCTGAAAGACGAAGACCACAGGCATACATCACTTCGACAACACAGCGATTCCTTAAATCCACTGGATCATTCAAGTCAAATACATTTAAAAGTGCTGCAATTTCATCCAGCGTCATAAATTCAGGAATCTTTCTTCCTTTTATCTTTGCCTTAAATGAACGCACAGGATTGTTTTCTACACCTTCATGAAGATTCAAATATTTGAAAAAAGATTTAAGTGCTGAAAGGTTTCTTGCATAGGAGCTGTCACTCAGTGGTTTTTCACTTAATTTCCCGCTTTTAAGTGCTTGAGTGTATTCCAGAACATCCATTTTGGTAATCTCATTTGCCTTTTCAATTCCTCTTTGTTCCATAAAAGAAACAAATCTTCCTAAATCTCTTGCATAAGCATCTAATGTATGAATAGAACCGCTTCTTGAATTCGCAAGATAGCCTAAATATCTTTCAAGCAATTCATCCATGATTGATTTCTTCCAAAATGGAATCCAAAACTTCTAAAGCCTGCTTTCCATAAGCTTCCTTGCGTTCTGATTTTTTCACTTCTTTTCTCAGCGGCACAATGCCAAAGTTTGCATTCATTGGCTGAAAATAATCTGGTGAAGCATGAGTGATGTAATACGCCATTGAACCAATGATCGTTTCCTGAGGAAAAAGCATCAGTTCTTTGTGCTGAACATAACGAGCCATATTGATTGCTGCCGCTAAACCGCTGGCACAGCTTTCAATGTACCCTTCAACACCTGTCATTTGACCTGCAAAAAACAAATCGTCACGAATTTTCGACTGATAAGTTTGTTTAAGAACTTTTGGAGAATTCAGGTAGCTGTTTCGATGCATGACTCCATAGCGAACAATAGTTGCATTCTCAAGACCAGGAATTAATGAAATGATCCTTTTTTGTTCAGGCCATTTCAAATGCGTCTGAAAGCCAACAATGTTGTATAAAGAAGCCGCAGCGTCATCCTGTCGCAGCTGAACAACTGCATAAGGACGTTTTTCACCTTCTTTGCCAAGTCCAACTGGTTTCATTGGCCCAAACAAAAGTGTCTTTTCACCTCGTCTTGCCATTTCTTCAAACGGCATGCAGCCTTCAAAATAGATTTCTTTTTCAAACTCTTTTAAAGGAACTGTTTCTGCATGAATCAGTTCATGATAGAACGTTTCAAATTCTTCCTTAGTCATTGGACAATTGATGTAGTCTGCATCTCCCTTGTCATAGCGAGATTTGAAATAAGCTTTAGTAAAATCTATAGAATCTTTTTCAATAATAGGTGCAGCTGCATCGTAAAAATGAAAAGTTCCTTCCTGCAGCAGATCTTTGATGGATGCAGAAAGTGCATCACTGGTCAAAGGTCCACTGGCAACAATCACAGGTCCATCAGGAATCTCTGTCATTTCTTCTTCAATCACTTCAATCAATGGATGATTGCGGATTGCTTCACTGACCGCTTTGGCAAATCCCTCACGGTCAACCGCCAGTGCACTGCCTGCTGGAACAGCGTGTGCATCTGCCATTTTCATAATCAATGAATTCATGCGGCGAAGTTCTTCTTTCAGCACTCCCACTGCATTGGTCAACGCGTTGCTTCGAAGTGAATTGGAACAGACAAGTTCTGCAAAATACCCTGTCTTGTGAGCAGGAGACATCACTTTTGGACGCATTTCAAAAAGACGAACTGAGATACCGCGCTCTGCAAGCTGCCATGCAGCTTCGCTGCCTGCTAAACCTGCACCAATGACTGTGACTGTTTTCATGCTTTCTTCGCTCCTTTTCGACGGATAAATTTTGGTTTTTCACCATCAATATTTTCAATATGACGGCATTTTGGAAAATTCGAACAGCCAAGGAAATAGTTGCCATAGCGGCTCTTGCGCTTCAAAAGTTCATGACCGCAGTCAGGACACATTTTTCCTGTTGGTTCTGGTGCTTCCTTGTCTTCTTTTACAATTTTTGCGGTGTATTTGCACTCTGGATAGCCCATGCAAGAAATAAACTTTCCAAAACGTCCCTGACGATAAACCAAGTCATTGCCACAATCAGGACATTTCTCCCCTGTTTTTTCCAGTTCCTTTTTTTCCATGTTTTGATAAGCATGGTCCACCAAAGGCACAAACTCGTCATAAAACGAACGCAATGCACTGACAGATTCCAGTTTTCCTTCCGCAATTTCATCCAGCTCTGTTTCCATGTTCGCTGTGTATTTGACATTGATGATGCTGCTGAAGAATTCATCCAGCTTCTCTACTGTCAAAGTTCCCTGCTCAGTGGCAAAAAACACTTTGGTCTTGCTGGTCTCTGTCGCTTTCTGCAGCGAAACATATCCTCTAGCCTGAATCGTGTCAATGATTGTCGCATAAGTCGATGGACGTCCAATGCCAGCTTCTTCCATCTCTTTGATCAAACGTGCTTCAGAATACCTTAACGGCGGTTCTGTGAAATGCTGATTTGATTTAAGCTCTTTTGCAGTGCACAGCTGATGTTCTTCAAGCTCTGGCAAAATCGTATCTTTTGATGTTTCATATTCGCCAAGTACCTTTAAATAGCCGTCAAACACCTGCTGTGAACCTGAAGCAGTAAAATCAGCTCCATTTTGAGATAGAACAACACTGATTGTATTGTTTTTAGCAGGGGCCATCAAAGAAGCTACTGCACGAGCGTAGATTAGCTTATAAAGTTTGTACTGCTCCTGTGTCAAATACTGTTTCATCTTTTCAGGTGTATTCTCTACACTGGTTGGACGGATTGCTTCATGAGCATCCTGAGCATTGGCATCCTTTTTCACCTTATAAAATCCAAGATATTCTTTGCCATACTGTGCTTCAATCATGTGGCGACACTGTCCGATAAACTGATTGCTCAAACGAGTTGAATCTGTACGCATATAAGTAATCAAACCTTCAGTTGTGCCATCATGCTCAATTCCTTCATACAGTTTCTGGGCAATCGACATCGTGCGTTTTGCACTGAATCCCAGCTTTGTGGAAGCTTCCTGCTGCAGCGTAGATGTAATCAATGGCAGTTTTGCTTCTTTTTTACGAACCTGTTTTTTGATGCTGGTGATTTCAAAAGGTCCCTGGCAGCTGCTAAGAATTGCTTCTGCTTCTTCCTGAGTCTTGATATCTGCCTTTTTGCCATGAACCTTTGCCAAGGAAGCACTGAATTCAATGTTATCTTCCTTGAATTTAGCATCCAGCGTCCAATACTCCTGAGGTACAAATGCTGCAATTTCCTTTTCGCGTTCTACAATCAGTTTCAAAGCAACAGACTGAACTCTTCCTGCTGATTTAGATTTAATTTTGTTGTTGAGAAGCTTTGAAAGCTTAAAACCAATAATGCGGTCAAGGATGCGTCGTGTTTCCTGAGAATGAACCAGATCCATATCCACTTTTCGCGGATGTTTGAACGCTTCCAATACTGCATCTTTCGTGATTTCATGAAACTCAACACGATTTTCTTCATCCAGATCAACCCCCAGCTCACTTGCCAGATGCCATGAAATAGCTTCCCCTTCACGGTCCGGGTCAGTTGCCAGATAAACAAAATCTGCTTTTTTGGCTTTCGCCTTCAATTCTTTGACAACCGCAGATTTTTCTTTGCTGATAGAATAGGTTGGTGCAAAATCATTGTCTACATCAACACCTAACCCCTCTTTCCCTTTAGTTGCCAAATCACGTATATGTCCTTTAGAAGAAACCACCTCAAAATCAGCGCCAAGATACTTCTCAATGGTCTTTGATTTAGATGGAGACTCCACAATTACAAGATTTTTCATAGGATGTTCCTTTCTATGATTCTTACAAGTTCCTATATAAACACATTTTCCATAAAAAGACAATTTCTTTTTTCATATTTTTTCATCTGCACTCAAAAGAATCTGTGCTCCTTGACTAATGAGATGATTGCATCCCTGTCCACCCTCAAAATCCAACGGATAAGGTACACAGTAAACATCTTTTGATAGTTCAATAGCCTTCATGACAGTAGTTGAAGTGCCAGATTTGATTTGAGCCTGTACAGCCACAATCTGATCTGAAAGTGCAGCAATGATTCGATTCCTCCAAGGAAAATGATGTTTCAAAGGTTTTGTCTTTTCAGGATATTCTGATAAAACAAGATGATTCTTTTTCATCATGTGGATCAGGTCTCGATTTTCTTTTGGATAAACAACATCAAGACCACACCCTAACACTCCAATCGTCCCAGTATTTAAAGCACACTGGTGAGCTTTGGTATCTGCCCCCTTTGCCAAGCCACTGACAATCACTTTTTCCTGATTTGCTAAACAAAGCCGGACAATCACATCTTCCGCATAAGGACAAAGTTTCCTGCTGCCTACAATGCCCAGCGTTTTTTTCTGAAGCAAAGAATAATCTCCTTCATAGTAAAGAATCCAAGGCGGAAATCTCAATTGTTTGAGCTGTTTTGGGTAATGCTGATCAACAATTGTTACATATTGAAACAGAGAATCTGTACACTCATAAGGCTCTTGATCAATGATTGCTTGAGCAATCTTGCTCCAATCACCCTGATACTTCATTGAATAAGCATGTATAGCATTTCTCATTGTGTCACCTCTTCAATTAAGTTATTACCCAAATCATCCAAAATCCTCAAAAATAATGATATAATTTCAAAAACAATGGAGATTATTATGGAAATTCTTTTTCTTTTGTGGGCAACAATTTCACTCATTGGGTGTTCAATGATATTCATAGACAAATACAATGCAGTTCATCATCAAAAAAGAATCAGTGAAAAAACACTGATTCTAACTGCATGCTTTGGTGCTGCTTTGCCAATGTGGATCAGCATGTATCTGATTCATCACAAAACAAAACATTTCAAATTCACAATCGGTTTGCCATTGATCATGGCAATTCACCTTATGATTCTTTTCATTTGTTTGCACTGACATGAAAACCATAGACAGATCCAACAATTCCGCCAATCAAATGACCCATCTGAGAAACTGAATCCTGAACAAACAAACCATCCATGATTTGTCCGCCAAGGTAAATGACAGCCATAATGACAAAAGTTAGCGGGATTTCATCCTTGCTGGAATAAGCAAAACTAGAAAGCATAATCATCGCAAAAGCAATACCGCTGGCTCCCAGAATTGCTCCTTGAAACAGAAGCATATGCAGAATTCCAGTTACAATGGTTGTTACTGTCATTAAAACAAGAAGATTTCTGGATCCATACTTCTCTTCCAGCATCGGTCCTATCAAAAGGATAATGGTCATATTCGAAATGTAATGTTCAAGACTGGCATGTCCCAGCACATAACCAAACAATCGAACTATCATCAATGGATCAAAAAATGGCCCCATTGAATACACACTGAAAAAAAGACGATTTGCCAGCCCGCCGCTGATCCAGTTTAAAACTAGTGCCAGAAACGAGGCAAAAACAAAAGTCAGTATGACAGGTGAATTGTATTTGATTCTTCTAAGCATGTCATTCTCCTAAATCCAGCATCATTTGCGTTAAACAGGCTTCAGCTACTGGACGATAGCTTCTTCTATGAACTGGAAGTACTCCCCGCTCTTTCAGCACCTTCAAATGTGCAGCAGTTGGATAGCCCTTGTGCTTCGCAAACCCATAACCTGGATATTGCAGATCCAGTTCATTCATGATACGATCACGAGTCACTTTGGCCAAAATGCTTGCTGCAGCAATACTGATGCTTTTCTGATCCCCTTTTACAAGATCCAGCACAGGATGTTTCGCAAAATCAGGAAGCGGCATAGCATCTGTCAAAACCAGATCACAGGTCAGTTCTTCTGCAATCTGATGCATTGCCTGCTGAGTTGCACGGTAGATGTTTTTTTCATCAATTTGTGCTTCTGAAACAAGAATGATTTTATAGAAGAGAGCTTCTTTGATGATCACATCATAAAGAGCTTCTCTTTTTTTTTCACTCAATGCTTTTGAGTCATAAATATCTTCATTTTGATAATCAGGCGGAAAAACGACGCCTGCAACACACAAAGGTCCTGCAATCGGTCCTCTTCCTGCTTCATCAATTCCCAGCACCAGCTGATGTTTTGGCCAAGCCTGATGCTCAAATTCATTGCTGCAGACCTTATTTTTCTTCATTTGCTTTCTCCCAGCAGATGCATCCTAAACGATCATCTCGAAGCTCATTTAAAAAGACTTCCATCGTGCGTTTGATATCTGCTTCTGAACCTGCTTTGAGAAAGTTTCGTGCTGCTGCAATTCGACGAAGCACTTCATCAGGATCATCGCAAAGTTCAATCTTATAACGTTCACTTAAGCGATCCGGATACTCTTTGATCAAGCGTTCAAGTGCATATCGAACGATATCTTCCATAGGCAGAATCTGATCACGGATTGCTCCTGTGATGGCCAAATGGTATCCTACTTTCTGATCCTCAAATTTTGGCCAAAGAATCCCAGGAGTATCCAAGAGTTCAAGATTTTTGTTCAGTTTCATCCACTTGAGTGAACGAGTCACTCCAGGACGATCAGCCGTCTCTGCAATTTTCTTTTTTGCCACAGCATTGATCAGTGTACTCTTTCCAACATTCGGAATTCCGCAAACCATTGCTCGTATTGCTCGCGGACGAATCCCTCTGCGGATCATACGATCAATTTTAGGCTGCATAATTTTCTGACAGGCAGATGTAAGAGAGGCAATCACTGGATCTTTGGTCAGGTCCATCGCAATGACAGTTGTTGTCTCATTGGATAAATGCTGAATCCATTTTTCAATTTCCACAGGATCTCCCTTGTCTTTTTTGCTCAAGACGATAAGACGCGGCTTGTTTTGGATGATCTGATCAATCATTGGATTGCGTGAAGATTCAGGAATACGGCAGTCTCTTAGTTCAATCACCATATCAACTGCTTTCATGTTCTCCTGCATGTCACGTTTTGCACGTGTCATATGTCCTGGAAACCACTGGATATTGCTCATTTATTTCACCCCGATTTCATCAAAAGGAAACAGGACAAAAAGTCCTTTGGACACAATCTCATCCTTTGAAAATGGTCCATAATATCTTGAATCTCTGGAATATGGACGATTGTCTCCCAGCAAATACACTTCATCTTCACCCAAATGAATTTCAAAATCACTGGTAAAATTCATGTTTTGCATCTGAGAAAAAACATACTCTCTATCCAGAAAATTTTCTTCAACAAGTACATCATTCACATACAATTTTGAATCTGTATAGCGAATTGTTTCATGAGGAAGTCCAATCACACGTTTTACAAGATATTTATCTGTTTCTTCAATGTAAACAACAACCACATCAAAGCGCTCAATGTTATTTTTATTGAATACCATAGAAAAACCCACCTGGTTGTGCTTGATTTGAGGATACATGGAATCTCCATTGACTCGAACCGGCTTGGCAATGAACGTTGTCATCAAAAAAACAGCCGCAAGTGAAAACAGCAGTGTTTTGCCAAAATCAATCAATTCTTCTTTCCAGCTGATTTTACCTTTCATGCAATTTTCCTCCTTAAAATGGACAAAAAGCCGGTATTCCGGCTTTTTGTAGACTATCGAACTTCTTTGATACGAGCAGCTTTACCTGAACGTCCGCGCAGATAGAACAGCTTGCTTCTTCTAACTTTACCCTTGCGAAGAACAGTAATCTTGTCGATAACTGGGCTGTGTACTGGGAATGTTCTTTCAACACCTACACCATTAGACATCTTTCTAACGATGAATGTTTCAGCGATACCGCTGCCGGACTTAGCAATAACGACACCTTCAAATGCCTGGATACGAGACTTGTCGCCTTCTTTGATGCGTACATCAACGCGAACAGTGCATCCAACGCGGAATTCAGGAACGTCATTACGAAGCTGAGATTTTGTGATTTCATTAACCAAATTCAAATTCATAATCTTTTTCTCCTTCTAATCAAACGATTCGTCATGCTCATAGTTCACTGACCAGCGGAACATCACTAGCCTTTCACAGGCCAATATATAATACAATAGTTTTTTACAGGATTCAATCATTTTTTTTGATTTCTTCCAGCATTTTCAATTCTTCTTTTGTAAATTCATGTTTTTCCAGCAAATCTGGGCGATACTGCAAAGTACGCTCAAGTGATTTTTTCAAACGCCATTTTCGAATGTTCTCATGATGACCGCTCAAAAGCACTTCAGGCACTTCAAACCCATCATAAACAACTGGTTTGGTGTACTGAGGATATTCCAGCAAATCATTCTCAAATGATTCATCCAGATGAGAAGCTTCAACAATCACACCAGGAAGCGTACGAATTACTGCATCCGCAATGACCATAGAAGCCAGTTCTCCTCCTGTCAAAACATAATCGCCAATAGAGAGTGCACCATCTACATAATTTGAAATACGCTCATCAAATCCTTCATAATGCCCGCAGACAAGAATCAAGTGGTCATTTTTAGAAAGTTCTCTAACCTTCTTCTGAGACAATGATTCTCCCACAGGTGCCATCAGATAAGTTTTACAATTTTCAGACTTGACAGCTTTTAATGCATCTACAATCGGCTGACAGGCAAGAACCATCCCCTGCCCCCCGCCATAAGGTGTATCGTCCACATGATGATGACGATCTAGAGTGTATTCTCTAAAATTAATGATTTCAATTTCTACTGCTTTTTTATCAAGTGCCTTCTTGATGATTGAAGTTGTCAGAAAGCCTTCATACATTTCAGGAAACAAGCTTAAAATTGTAATTTTCATAAAAGTCCCTCAATGACATGAATAACAATTCTATTTTCTTCCAATTGAACTTCTTGAATGAAGGCAGGAACATATGGCACAAGAACATTGCTTCCATCTTCTTTTTTAATTCTTAAATTGCGATTGGCAAAAGTCTCCTCCACTTCAATCACAGTTCCTATTTTTTCACCGTTTTGTGAAATCGCATCCAGTCCTTTCAACTGAAAGAAATAATATCCTTCCTTCAAGGCAGGAATGCTTTTCTTATCCACGAGAACATTTGCATCACGCCACAGTTCTGCATCATTCATGGATTCAATGCCCTCAAACTTAACTAATGCCATGTCTTTGTGCATCCTTGAAGAAATGACTTTCATTTCTGTCTGTTTTCCATTTTTTTCAAGAACTGCTTTTGCATTTTTCTTGAGTCTTTCCATAATGAAATCAGAAGAACTAAGTATTTTTACTTCTCCTTTTACACCATGAGGCTTCACAATCTTTCCAATACTGATTTTATCCATACTTCCTCCTTGAAAAGAAAAGGATGGGGTTTCCATCCTGATCTTAATAGCTTTCAAACTTAATCGTGATCTTCTTGTCTTCAACACGTGATGCAATCGCCATCATCTGACGAAGTGCACTTGCCATCTGTCCTGATTTACCAATCAGACGTCCAACATCATCACTTTTAGCATAGACATAAAGAAGAACTTCCTTGTCATTCAGACTAGGCATTGTCTTTACAGAAACTGAATCCTTATCATCAACGATAGGTTTTACCAGCTGAAGCAAAACATTTTCTAATTCGATCATATCTTACTTAGCACGCTTTTCATCATGGAAACGCTTCATGATACCTTCATGAGACAAAATGCTTCTTACAGTATCAGAAGGCTGTGCTCCATTGTTCAGCCAGTACAAAGCCTTTTCAGCATCTACAGTAACGATTGCAGGATTCTTAGTTGGATTGTAAGTTCCAATTACTTCGATATCGCGTCCGTCACGTGGTGCACGTGCATCAGCAGCAACAATTCTGTAAAAAGGTGCTTTCTTAGCGCCCATTCTCTTTAATCTTAATTTAACAGCCATGGTTCATTCCTCCTTGTTAAAACCTTGTATATCTTAACCTGTATCAAAATATCTGTCAAGTATTTTTGCTTAACACCTTAAATTTTTTTTCAAAAAAGAAAAGCACAGTGTTCAACTGTACTTTTCATAACTTATTCTGCAATTTTCTTGTCTAGTTCTGCCAGTTCTTCTTCCAGTTCAGCAATGAAGTCTTTCTTATCTTCGATGTCTTCCTTCATTTCATCTACTGCAGACTGTGACAGAAGAGATGTCAGTTCCTGCTCCATCCACTTCAGCTGACGCTTCTGTTTCTGAATCAGATCCAGCTTGCGATTGCGTGTTTCCTGCATTCTCATCATCCACTGATCATGACGAGACTGATTGTACTGCTTCAAACCTTCAAAATAGCTGTCTGCAGCTGCACGGAACTGTGCCCACAATGCATCTTCTTTTCCTTTTCCTGCAAAACCGATTTTCTTCCATTCAGCATTCAGATTTTTCATCTTATCTGAATTTTCACGGCTGTAGAACTTTTCATCCGCAATGGCCTGAGCAGCTTTCACCAGTTCTTCTTTCGCAAGAGCACGTTTTGCATTTTCTGCACGCTGCTCATCATAATAAGCACCTCTAGCATCATAGAACGCCTGACGAGCTTCGTTGAAACGAGCCCACAGTGCATCATCCTGATCTTTGCCTGCAAAACCTGCAGCTTTCCACTGATTCAAAAGCTCATTGTAAGCATCAGCTGTCTTTTTCCATTCAGTGCTTGTCTTCAGTCCTTCTGCTTTTTTGATCAGTTCTTCTTTGGCAGTCTTTGCATTCTGAGATTTTTCCTGACGAGCCTGCCAGTAATCATGCTTGCGGTCAAAGAAAGTCTGACGAGCTGCATTGAACTGTTCCCACAATTCATCATCAGTTTCTTTACCGCAGCTTCCAGCTGCCTTCCACTGATTCAAAAGTTCATTCATTTCATTGGTTCCCTGATTGAAGTTGTTTGTCTGTGCCACTGTTTTAGCACGTCCAATCAGTTCTTCCTTCAATGCCTTGCTATTGGCAATCACTTCATTGCGCTTGCCGTAAAATACATCGATTGCTGCTTCAAATTCTTCTTCAAGAGAATCTTCCAGCGCAGATTCCCAGTAATTGATTCTTTTCCATCTTCTCTTCAGATTCTGAATCGATGAAGAAATTGTGTTCCAGTCTGCATCTGACGGAATATTCTTCACTTCTTCAATCAACTGTTTGCGAAGATTGATATCTTCTTCCTGATCAATGACTTCATTGAACATTTCACGATTTTCTGCCATAAATACCTCCAACTGCAAATATGTCGTCCTATTAAAAATATCACAATTTTCCAAATAAGGAAAACAAAAACTTCAAAACATTTTCCAAATCTGTTTTTTTAGTCTGTTACCAGCGGCGTTTTGTACCCATTGGATAACGCATGTTCATCTGCATTGCCTGCTTCTGCGCTTTTTTCATTGCATTGACATTTGGCATTCTGCCAGATTTTTGCATCTGTGCCATCTGTTTCAACATCTGCTTCATCTTTTCATAAGAATTGATAAGCTTGTTGACTTCCTGAACTGTTGTACCTGAACCTTTGGCAATACGATTTTTACGGGAAGAGCGAAGAATCGAAGGATCCTGTCTTTCTTCTTTTGTCATCGACTGGATAATTGCCTTCTGACGCTTCATTTCATTTCCTGCTTTGTCTTCATCAATCTGACCTGCAAACTGATTCAGACCAGGAATCATCTTCATCATGTTGCCCAAAGGCCCCATCTTTGCCATCTGTTCATACTGAACCAGCATATCTTCCAAAGTGAACTGTCCCTGCATCATGCGTTCAGCTGTCTTCTGAGTGGATTCCATATCCATCTTTTCCTGAGCCTGTTCAATAAAAGTCAGAAGATCTCCCATCCCCAGAATACGTTCAGCCATACGATCAGGATAGAAATAATCCATTTCATCCACTTTTTCACCCTGTCCGACAAATTTCACAGGAACCTGTGTCATTGCACGTACAGAAAGAACTCCACCGCCTCGGGCATCGCCATCCATTTTTGTTACAACAAGTCCACTAACCTGCAAAGTGTCATGGAATGCCTTGGCCACCTGAACAATGTCCTGCCCTGTCATGGCATCCACTGTCAAAAGAATCTCATCCGGTTTCACTTCAGCCTTGATTTCTCTAAGTTCATTCATCAGCTGCTCATCAATATGAAGACGTCCTGCAGTATCAATGAAGACAGTGTCATAGCCATTGGCACGAGCATATTTCATCCCTTCCCTGACTACAGTCAGTGCGGGATGCTCAACGCCCAAATCAAACACTTCAACACCAATTGTGTTTCCTAAAACTTTCAGCTGTTCAACAGCCGCTGGACGAACCACATCGGCTGCAATCATCAGTGGTTTTCTATTTTCACGGTTTTTCGCAAGACGGGCAATCTTGCCGCAGGAAGTTGTCTTCCCTGTCCCCTGAAGTCCAGCCATCATAACGACGGTAATACCGCTTTCCTTGTACTGAATTTTTGCTTCTTTTTCTCCCAGCAATGCAACCAGTTCATCACGAACAATTTTTACAACCATTTGGCTAGGATTGAGCGCACTGTACACATCCTGACCAAGTGCCTTGATGCGCACATGCTCCAAAAAGTCTTTTACAATTTTATAATTGACGTCTGCTTCAAGGAGTGCCAGTCTGACTTCTTTGAGCATGTCTTCCATGTTCTTTTCAGTCAGCTTGCCTTTTCCGGTAATATTACGGAAAGCTTTACTCAGACGTTCTGTCAATGATTCAAATGCCATTGTCATGCCCCTTTCATACTTGATTATTATACCAAGAAACCTGATGATTTCCAAACAAAACTGTTTCTGAATCCCCTGAAAACAAAAAAATGCTTTTTTTTCATCCATTGCAGGGTGTGTCCATATTTTTGAAAACTCATTTTCGATATAAAATTACCCTTCTAAATTTAGTGTAAAACTCAAAAATATATGTTTTCAAAGAGAAAATGTGTACATTTTTTCCAACATCTTATCCATTCAAGAATATCGTGGTCACTTTCATATAAAAAGATGTCAGTGCCATGGTAAAATAGGATATACTATCAATGGAGGATCAATTCATGAAATCTGAGAAAAAAAGTGCTGTTGTTCTACAGCTTCAAAATACATCAAAATTCAAAGATATCCTGATTTCTGTACGTTTTCTGTGTCCATTAAGCCGCAAAGATGCTTTGACGCGAAGTATTCTTTCTGCAATGATCCAAGACCGATCAGAAAAATATGATACAAAACAAAAAGTCACAGAAGCACTGGATGATTTGTATGGGGCATCTATTCTTTCAAGAACACTTACCTATGGAAAAGCACATATGCTTGAATTCCGATGCAAGGTGCTGAATGAAAAATTCTGTACCTCTGCCCACCTTGAAAAACAGTTTGAGCTTGTCCATCAATTTCTTTTCCATCCGCTATTCATTCAAGAATCGTTTCAGGAAGCCAAAGACAACCTTGTCGATGCAATCCGTCGAAAAATGGACAAACCAAGCTCCTATGCCAGCAATCAAGCTTTAATGATGATTGGCAAGGATTCGCCGCTAATGGAAACATGTATTCCCGAACTAGAAGAAATTGAAGCAATCACGCTTGATGACATCAAAAACACCTGGAACACAATGATGAACGAAAATCACATCACAGTACAGGTCCAAGGTGAGATTGATGAAGATGTGATTCGTCACTACGTTCATCGTTTTCTTCCCTTTCAAAGTTCAAATGAGCTGTGTGAAACAGAATATCTGATTCATAGAACAGATGTGCAGGAAGATATGCAGACAAAAGCAATAGATCAAACCATGCTGATTATGATGTTTGAAACAGGCATAAATGCTTCTCATCCTGATTTTTGGAAACTTCGCTGTGCCAATGCATTGTTTGGACAGCTTCCAACATCGCTTTTGTTTCAGGAAGTCAGAGAAAAACGTTCTCTGTGCTACAGCATTTCCTCCTCTGTCCTTTCCTTTGAAGGATGCATGAGCATTTCAACCGGTGTTTCGATTGAACGTCTTGAAGAAACCAAAGAAGTGATTTTAAAACAGTTTGAACGCATGAAACAAGGTGATTTCAGTAATCAAGATCTTCAAACCGCAAAAGCTATGCTGAAAGACTCTATTCTTTCTACAGCAGATGATATGAATGCCATGCTGAACTTTGAATATCAGAACCTGCTTTTACATCAGAAACGTTCCATAGATGATTTTATTGCATGCATTGATTCAACACAAAAACAGGACATTGTTTCTTTGTTTCAGCAAATCAAACATCGAGTAACATTCGTATTAAAACAGGAGGTCAGCCATGAAGAAGACAATTGAACCTCGCTTTGATGAGACATATTACACGGAGGTTTTGGACAATGGACTCACTCTTGTCATCTGGCATAAGCCTCTGTTTACTACTACCAGCTGTATTTTCGCAACTCCTTATGGAGCACTGGATGTATCGCAGACACTCAAAGATGGAACAGTCATTTGCGATCCTGCAGGAATTGCCCACTTTTTAGAACATAAGATGTTCGAATGCGAACACGGAGATGTCATGACAGATTTTTCTGAAATGGGAGCTAATGTCAACGCATTTACTTCCTATAGTGAAACCTGCTATACCTTCTCCACCTGTCAGAAAGATATCACCAAACCGCTTAATCTTCTTCTTGACTTTGTCCAAAAGCTTGAAATCACAGAAGAGTCTGTTGAAAGAGAAAAAGGTATCATCATTCAGGAATTGGCCATGTATCAGCAGATGCCAGATTCACGTTTATTCAATGAAACCTTTAAGGCACTCTATGTCCATCATCCTCTCAATGAAGACATTGGAGGGACAGCAGAAAGCGTCCGTTCAACGACAAAACAGCAGCTGCAGGAATGCTTCCAAAGAAATTATCACCCTTCTAGGATGACTCTAGCCATTGTCACACCGCTAGAGCCACAGAAAATCTTGAATCTAGTGAAAGAAAATCAATCAAAAAAGAGCTTTCCTGAGCATTTGCCTCTTTCTAGAACAAGTATTGATGAACCTTTTGAAGTTGCTAACCCGCATGCAGTCATCAAAATGGATGTCGGCCGAACAAAAGTTTCTCTTGCCTACAAATTTAAACCCCTTCTCAAAAGTGACAAAGACCGCATCGCTGAAGAATGGGCAGTCCGTTTCCTGTTAGAAAGTCATTTTACTTCATTAAATCCTGACTATCAAAATTGGCTTGATGAAGGCTTCATCAATGATTATTTCTTTTACGAAGTCGATTTTGGAAAAGATTACGCCATGATGATGTTTGCCAACGAAACAGAAAATGCATTACAATTCCAAACATTCATTGAGCAGCAGCTTGCTGAATTACAAAATAAAACACTCTCTCTAAAACTGCTCACTCAACTGAAGAAAAGATATGCAGGTCAAGCTATGAGAATCTACAATTCACCAGATGACATCGCTTCATCCATTATCAAAGGACTTTTCTGCAAAGTTGATTATTTCACTTTAATTCGTTTGATTGAATCCATCAGCCAGTCACAGATTCAGGATGCTTTCCAGCAGCTTGACTTTTCAAATTATTCACTAATTGAAATTACTTCCAAAGAAAAATAAAACTGCTAAATTGGCAGAAAAGTACAAAAAAAGTCCAATATTCTCTAAGAAATATTGGACTTTTTTGTTCAATACGCAATTTTGAAATGACCTTTTCTAAAGAATATACTAACTTTGGACAAAGGAGGAAAACTATGAACACTGTCTGTTTAATTGGAATTGTAAAAAACAAACCGGAAATAACCGAAACTTCCAAAGGTACCAAAGTAGCAAAAATACTGATTGAGGTAGAACGAAATTTCCCTAATTCAAATGGAGTTCTTGAATCAGACCTTTATCAGATTCAACTATGGAGAGGTATTGCTGAACAGTTCAAAGACTGCATTACCCCTGGCATGCATGTAGGAATTAAAGGAAGACTAAGTGCCAACAATTGGGAAACATCCAGTGGAAACAAAATGTACAGCACAGAAATCATTGCAGAACACATTTCATTCATTCATCCAAAATAAAAACAGCATACGCTGTTTTTTAAATAATGACTGTTTCAGCACCTTCAAGAAAGGCAATTTCTTTTAAATGCTCAGCTTCCTGCTGTGAAGCAAGAATCTGTCCACAGAAATCAAGCCCTTCTTTTCTAACCCCAAAAGGTCGATAACGAAGCAGCTTGTATCTGCATTTCCCTTGAATCAAACGACTGACTGCTCTGACAGTTTGTTCATTTTCATCCGGAAAAGTCGGTAAAATCACTGTACGTACCTCTTCAAGTTTTCCTGCTTCAAGCAGAAAACTCAAATTCTTCAAGACAAGTTCATTGTCCGAATGAGTCAACTTTTGATGAAAAGAAGGATCTGTCGCTTTGACATCCAGCATGACACCATCGCAGACATTCATCAATTCTTCATCCAAAGAAAAATCATAGCTGCCATTGGAGTCAATCAAACAAGTCAATCCAAGACCTTTTACTTTCGTAAACAGCTCAACAAGGAAATCTCTATGCTGAGTGCATTCTCCTCCGCTGACCGTAATTCCACGAATAAACAGCTGTACCTTTTTGATTTCTTCTACCAGATCATCACTGCTCATCCATTTGATTTTAGGAGAAGAAAGATGAGGACATTCCTTGATGCAGGTATCACACTGAACGCATTTCTTTTCATCCCAAACGACCTTTTTATCCTCTAATGTCAATGCACCAACAGGACATTGTTTAACGCACAGACCGCATCCAATGCACATCTGAATCGTTTCAGGATTATGACAATACATGCATTTAAAAGGACAAGACTGAAAGAAGATGGCCATTCGGTTTCCTGGGCCATCTACATTAGAAAACGGAATAATACGATTAATCGGTGCCTTCATAAGCTTCTACACGACGATCCAATGCATCGGAAGTATCACGTGCTCCAACACCAAAGATAGAACAGTTGTTCAAAGACTGCTGGTGATTATCCAGCTTAGCCAGTTCACTCTTTTTCACAAGATAACCTGTTACACGCACAACATCATTGTTTTCAAGATATCCACTGAAATAACGCATACCTCCTGCAAGAGCACCTTTAATGATATCTAAAAGTGCTTCCGGTGTCTTGATCCATGTTTCTTCAAATTTGAAGATATCTCCAATTCCTGTTGGGAAGTATTTATGGAACTTTGTGCTATGCAGAATATGAGAAGCCATATCAGGTTCACAGCCAATCGGAATGCGAGCTCCCGGAGAGTTCTCACGTCCATCAGAATCAATACCCACCTGAGCATGCAGACGGTAATGATGACCAAAGGCATCACAATATGGTGCAACATGAGAAGAAACCAGCTCATCCAAACGAGCCATGATTCGAACACCCAGTGCATCAGCCTCTGGATTGTTTCCATAACCCTGCTTAGGATCTTTGATGTTCAGCAAATAGTTGACGCATTCTGCAAGACCAACCATGCCATACATGCCAGTAAACTTTTCAAGTCCAAGAAGTCCTTCAGTCACAAGGAAGTTGGACTTAAAGAATGCACTTTCTTCAACAATAAAGCGTACTCTTTTGTCCATAAACTGGCACATCAGCTTCACATAGTGCGGCAAAACATTGTCAAGGAAATCATCAATGGATGAAGATTTCAAAGCAGTTTCATACATCCTCATACGAGGAAGCGTGAAGCCGCCTCCACCAACAGTCAAGCCATTGTAACAAGAAGCTATTGCATAGTTTTCTGTCCATTCTTCAACAAACATGCTGTGATTCGCAAAGCTTGGCTTAGCAGTGTTCAGCATGCATTTCAGACAAAGCTGTGCAAATTCATCACTTGTCTGTTCAGGATCATATTTCAATGTCAAATTTGGAATCGCAAGCTGCATTTCCTCTGTCAGTTCAAGAATCAAACGTCCAGTAACTGATTCTTTTGGTCCAAGATCCGCATGAACAAAAGAGTCAGTCAGTGTGCGGTCAATATTCGTCAAAAACAATCCAAGACATTTCTTGGCAGTTTTTTCATCCAATTCAAGGACAAATGGTTCCAAAAGCTCATCCAGGTTTCCAAGATACACTGGGAATGATGTAATCGAAGGAACATGGCGATACAGAATCAGCAGGCTGTTGCATGCTTCCCAAAGATCTTCAGGTGCTTTCAAATCAAGAAATGCTGATCCCTGTTTCATGAATTTAGCATAATCAGGAATAATATAGCGAGGTCTAAATGGAACAAGTCCTTCATTCAGATCGCACAAAATGCCATCCTTGAGTGCCTCCAATTCCTCTGGTGTTCTAGGCAGAGATGCTGAATCTTCACTTTCTGCAAGTTTAGCTAGTGAAAGCATCATCTGATGATAAGTCAATGTTGTGTCAGAAATAATCTGATGAACTTTTGTCATGCCTATCCCTCTTTCTTAATATACACTTCTCTAGGTTTTGACCCTTGAGCAGGTCCAATGATTCCGCGGTCTTCCAGAACATCAATCATTCTGGCTGCACGGTTGTATCCTAATCCAAAACGTCGCTGAAGAAGCGATGTCGATGCCTTCTGCACGTCAATGACATACTCTTTGATTTCATCATACAAAGGGTCATCTTTTGCTTCCATAACAGCAGTAGCTTCATTGTTGTCAACGCCTTCCAAACGAATAAACGCATCTTCATAAAAAGGCGCAGCCTGTGAAGAAACAAACTCTGCAATGCGTCGTACTTCATCATCAGTAACGTAAACGCCCTGAAGACGAATTGGACTTGGTTCTCCTATAGGTAAGTATAGCATATCTCCATATCCAAGCAAGCGTTCTGCTCCAACACCATCCAAAATTGTTCTTGAATCAATTCCACTGGAAACTGCAAAAGCAATGCGTGAAGGAATGTTTGCTTTGATAATACCGGTAATGACATCAGTGCTTGGTCTTTGCGTCGCAACAATCAGATGAATTCCAGCTGCACGAGCCAGCTGTGTAATGCGCTGAATGCTCATTTCAACTTCCTTGCCTGCAACAGCCATCAAGTCAGCCAATTCATCAATGATAACCACGATGTATTCCATCGGTTTCAGCTTTTCATCTGGATGTTCCTTGATTTTTTCATTGTAGGCCGTAATATTGCGCACTCCAGTTGTAGAGAAAATTTCATATCTGTTTTCCATGATGGCAACAACCACTTTGAGTGCTCTTGCAGCTTCATTGCCATCACTGATCACAGGACCAATCAAATGAGGAATCTTATGATAAGGCGTAAACTCAACCTTTTTTGGATCAATCAGAAGCAGACGAACTTCTTCTGGTTTTGTCCTTAACAAAAAGGAAGTGATAATCGTGTTCATGCACACTGATTTTCCTGAACCTGTTGCCCCTGCAATCAAAAGATGAGGCATTTTATCCAAGTCACAGTAAACAGCTCTTCCCATCAAATCCTTGCCAAGAATGAATGTCAGTTTTTTATTTTTCTTTTCCTGCGGAAAACTTCTGACAAGTTCCAGCATTTTTACCATGGTAGTTTCCACATTCGGAATTTCAACACCCACTGCATTTCTTCCAGGAATTGGTGCTTCAATACGAATGTCACGAGCCTGAAGCTCCATCTTTAAATTATCTGAAATGTTATGGATTCGATTGACTTTGACAGTTGAATCAGGTCGAATTTCAAACTTTGTGACCGATGGACCAATGTGTGTCGCAATCAGCTGAGCCTGAATCCCAAAATTCGCCAGAACCTCAAGAAGTCGTTTCCCTTTTTCCTGTGCTGCAGTCTGATTGGCCGTCGATTTATTTTTGACGGACAATGGTTCAAGTAAAGTGAACGGTGGAAGACGATAAGCCATTCCAGGATGATATGTTTTGACATGACCTGTTTCAATGGCCTTTGAATTCTCTTTGGAAAGAGTTGAAATTGGCTCATTTTCAATTGGTCTTTCTTCAAGTATCGGCTGAAAATCTTCAACAATGACTTCAATCGGCTCATTTTGAACAGGCATTTCAGGGACAGCAGCAGGTTCTTCAAGAGCCTCATCACTGCTGATGAAAATAGATTTTTTCTTTGATTTCGGTTTTGGATCCGCTTCTATTGGTTCGAATGATTTTTGTTTTTTAGCTGGTTGAACTGGTTCTTCCTCAAATGTTGTAAAAAAGTCCGCAAATCCTCCAAACAAGGAAACAATGACTTCTTTGCGAATCAAAAGAATCAGTGCAAGCACAATCAATGCACCAATCACCAAAAGTGTTCCTTCTTTGGCAAAAAGAGCACTTGTCACAGAATAAATCAAGGCCCCCAATAATCCTCCCTGAACCGGAATCTGAACATCAGGTTGAAAAATCTCTGCGGTATTGGATACATACTGTTTCAGTACTGCAAATCCAGACAATGATGAATCAGAAGGAACAGCCGACCAGAGTACCAGCGCAATCAAAAGTGCTGCTAAAGCAGATGTTGTACGCAGTGAAAATGGCATTCTGCTTTTCTTAAACAGCACGAAGAGCGCATAAATCACCAGCACACCAAAAATAACTACACTGTAAGTCCCTGCAAGATAACGACCTAGTGAGGATAAAAACTCACCGACAACTCCCATACGAAGTATTCCAATCAGTGAAACAACAACAAGGATCAGTGCAGTAATCAGCGTTATCAGTTCATTCTCAAACGTCTCTGACTGTTTCTTTTTTCTTTGTTTCTTCTTTGCCACAACTGTACTCCCATTCTATTTATACAACGATTTCAACAATTGCAGGAAGAATCATGGGCCTTTTGCCTGTTTCTTTTGCCACATATCTTGAAATCTTATCTCTGACTTCTGTACGTACCTGAAGATTATCATAGCGTCTTTCATACACAGCATCTTCTATCGTACGTTCCATAATATTTCCAATTTCTTTGACAATGTAATCAGCGTCCTTCAGATAAATCACTCCACGTGACTGTACATCTGGACCGCCAATGATTTTCTTAGTTCTGAAATCCACAACAACACCCACAACAATCGCTCCATCAGTTGCCAGAGTTTCACGGTCTCTTAGAACCATACCGCTAACATCAAGATTGTCCTTACCGGCAACCATCACATCTTCCAATGCAAGAACTTCAGAAACATCTTTGCATTCTCCATTGATAAATCGCGCAATCTGACCATTATCAAGAAGCAGAATGCGATTTGCTTTCCAGCCCATATCCAAGGCAATGTTTGCATTAGCAATCAAATGACGGTATTCACCTTTTACAGGAATAAAATATTTCGGCTTGAAAAGATACATCATCATTTTAATGTCTTCACTGGAAGCATGCATCGAAAAGACCTTGCGTCGATCCAAAGTCACAACTTTTACATCTTCCTTATAAATTTCATTTTCCATCTTGGCAGCTTCTTTTTCTGTTCCAGGAACAATCGGAGAAGCAATAATCACTGTATCCTTTTTTCTAAGCTCCAGTGTATTGTCTTCTTTCAGCGCAATCTTTAGCATCTGTTTAAACAGCTGAGAGCCGCTTCCAGCAACAATAATGACTACATTGTCCAGCTGCGCATTTTCATGTGAATTAGGCAGTTCTAATCCCACTGGAATGTGATAATATCCCAATTTTTCTGCCATTTTCAAAGTTTTTCTCTGTTCTGCATTGTAAAAAATGATTTTTCTTCTGTATTTATTGGCAAGTTCTATGATTTCAATCAAACGAAACAGATTCTGTTCATAGGTTGTAACAATAATTCTGCTCTCTGCACTTTCAAAAGCAGGTTCAATCCAATCTGTAATTTTATGATTCGGTGAAGTATGACCTGCTCTGGATGCTCCAACAGATTCTGTCAGCAGTGCAAGTACACCTTTTTTTCCAATTTCAGCAAGCACTGTGATATCACAGTCAAAAGCTTCATTGCGGATGTCATAATCAACAATGAATTCACTGGTGTAAACCACATACCCATCTGGTGTCTCAATCGCCATCCCAAACCCATCGGCAATGGACTGTGTCATACCAAAGGTCATAATGTTGATATTTCCAATTTTAAATGAAGATCCGCGCTTTATGCGATGGATTCTGTACTCAGCAATACCATTCTTTTTTAGTTCATCTTCAATCAATAGTGCAGTCAAAGGACAGGTGTAAATCGGTGCGTTGACCTGACGCACCAGATTTCCTATTGCAGCCATGACATCATCATGTCCATGCGTAATAAAAATACCTTTGACTCTCTCTTTATTTTCAACCAGATAACGTACATCAGGGATAATCATCTCAATACCATGCTGATCATTATCTGGGTACTTCAATCCCGCTTCAATCACAAAGATTGACTGTCCAACTTCAACAACAATCATGTTCTTGCCGTCTTCATCCAGTCCTCCAAGTGCGAAGATACGTACTTGATTCATTATATTTCCTCCTGAGTTTCTTGTTTTATTATACCTCAAAATTGTAGTTTCTACAACGAAGCAAAAAGCATCGCTATTTGATCAGCGAAGCCGTTTTAGCCTGAAGATAAGCTATCAGATCATAAGGATTCATTTCAATCTGAGCTCCTCTTTTCCCAGCTGAAAAACAGATAGTTTCCTGCTCTAGACACGATTCATCAATCCATGTCTTCAGCTGTTTTTTCATACCGACAGGACTGCAGCCTCCTGCAATGTATCCTGTCAATTTCTCCAAATCCAGTTTGTAGACCATCTCCACGGATTTTTCCTGAGCTGCTTTAGCACATTTTTTCAAATCCAGTTCTTTGTCTACAGGCAGGCAAAATACATAATATGATTTTGAAGCCCCCTGCACAACAATGGTCTTAAATACTTTTTCGTAGGGCTGATGAAGAAGATCAGCTACCTTTGTTCCAGACAGAAAATCAGTGCATCCATAAAAATGTACCTGATACTTTAATTTTGCTCTGTCCAGCATGCGCATAGCATTGGTTTTCTCTTCTTTTTTGGCCATTAGTCTACTTTTTCACCACGCAGAGTCCATGATCGATGTTCCGTAATTTTTACATCAATGATATCTCCCGGCTGAACATCCTTTCCAGTAAAATTGACCAGTTTGTTATGCTCAGTGTATCCACTGTAAACCTGATCATTTTTACGGCTAAGACCATCCACCAATACTTTGACTGTCTTTCCAACCCATTTCTGGTTGTTCATATTGCAATAGCCATTGATTTTTTCCTGCAATGCATAAAGTCTTTGCTGCTTCACTTCCATTGGAATGTTGTCCTCCATTTTAGCAGCTGGAGTTCCTTCACGAGGTGAATAAATAAAGCTGTAGACGTTATCATATTTGCAGTAATCCACCATTTCCATGGTATCCATGAACTGTTCATCTGTTTCATTCGGGAACCCAACAATGATATCCGCAGAAAAAGCACATTCAGGAATGCGTGCTGTTATCTTGTCAAACAGTTCCTTGTACTGTTCTTTTGTATATCTTCTACCCATGATTTTCAACACTTCAGTACTTCCAGACTGAACAGGAAGATGAATGTATTTCATGATGTTGTCATATTCTGCAATCACATCAATCATTTCATCTGTAAAATCCCAAGGATGTGATGTCATAAAACGAATTCTTTCAATACCAGTTAATGCAGTTTGACGAAGAAGTTCTGCAAAGCTGCTGCCATCCTTTAAATCTTTGCCATAAGCATTGACATTCTGGCCAAGCAAAGTCACTTCCTTAACACCAGAAGCTTTCAATTCATTGACTTCCTTAAGAATATCTTCCATTGTACGGCTTCTTTCTTTGCCACGTGTATATGGAACAATGCAATAGGTACAGAATTTGTCGCATCCATACATGATGTTAACCCAAGCTTTGTGTTTCATGTTGCGCTTAGCCGGAAGATTTTCAATGATATCTCCTTCTTTGGAGAAAACTTCAACAGATTTCTCTTTCTTTACCATCACGTTGTATAAAAGTACTGGTAAATGATGAATATTGTGTGTACCAAAAATCAATTCAACATGACGATAAGTTCTCAACAGTTCATGAACAATTGATTCTTCCTGCGCCATGCATCCGCACAGTCCAAAAACAACATCCGGATTCTTCTTTTTTAACCCTTTAAGATGCCCGATTTCTCCAAGTACTTTATCTTCTGCATTTTTGCGAACCGCACAGGTGTTAAATAGAATAACATCCGCATTTTCAGGAACATCTACCCGAAGAAATCCCATGGCTTCAAGAATTCCGCGAATTGTTTCTGAATCTCTTTCATTAGCCTGACAGCCATACGTTCTCAAATAATAAGTTTTACCGTTTCCTAAAGAACGAGTTTCTTCTGGAAGTTCAAACAGTGAGCGTTCAATCATCACTTGACGCTGTGTTCTTTTTTGTGCCTCTTTTAATGAAGGCAATATATATGTCTTAGGATTTGCCATAATTGTTAATCTCCTTAAATAATTACGAGGGAAGTATAGCATTTTATGCCAGTGAAATCAAATGACCAGCAAAAGAAAAACCGGAACAGTCCGGTCTTTTTGAAACTATTTCTGAGAAATTGCAGAAACTGGACAAGTAGCAATACAAGCACCGCAATCGATGCATGTAGCTTCGTCGCATCCAGCTTTGCCATCTTCTTCAAGAGTGATTGCTTCAACAGGACATACACCTGTGCAAGCACCACACCCGATACACAATTCTTTATCAACTGTAACTGGCATGTTTTCGGGCCTCCTTCAACCCTGTGCTATTATAGCAGAAATCTCTTCTATACTCAACAATTTGAAAATCAAAAGAAAAGACAGAATCATAATTAATTCTGTCTTCACTTCTTTTTCTTTATTTTGCCAGTTCACTGACGCGAGTTTCACGAATGACAACAACTTTGATCTGACCTGGATAAGTCAGTTCAGCCTCAATTTTATCACGAATATCTTTCGCCAGTTTATGACAAGTGACATCATTCACTTTTTCAGGTTCTACCATAACTCGAATTTCTCGGCCTGCCTGAATCGCAAATGTTTTGTTGACGCCATCAAATCCGTTCGCAATTGCCTCCAGATCTTCTAAGCGCTTGATGTAATTCTCGAAGCTTTCAACACGTGCTCCAGGACGAGCTGCACTGAGTGCATCAGCTGCAGCCACCAAATTTGAAATTAGATTCTTAGGTTCAACTTCTCCATGATGAGACTGGATTGCATTTAAAACAACTTCATTTTCACCATGTTTTTTGGCAAGTTTGTATCCCAGTTCAATATGCGAACCATCCATTTCAAAATCAAGACCTTTACCAATGTCATGCAGCAGGCCTGCACGTTTTGCAAGTGATTGATTCAAACCAAGTTCAGCAGCCATCATGCCAGTTAAATATGCAACTTCCATAGAATGCTGAAGAACATTCTGTCCATAGCTGTAACGATATCTAAGTCTTCCCAGAATACGAACAAGTTCTTTGTCAATACGTCCAATTCCAGGTTTAAAGACAGCTTCTTCACCAGCTTTGTAAATCGTTTCTTCCAGCTCTTTAGAAACTTTGTTGACTACTTCTTCAACACGTCCTGGCTGGATTCTTCCATCTTTGATCAAATACTCAAGTGCTCTGCGAGCTGTTTCTCTGCGGATTGGATCAAAACATGACACTGTAATCACTTCAGGAGTATCATCAATAATCAAATCAACACCTGTTGCCTGTTCAATAGCGCGTATATTTCTTCCTTCTCGACCAATGATTCTACCCTTCATTTCATCACTTGGAATCGCAACAACTGAAACAGTACGTTCAATTGTTTCTTCCTGAGCATAGCGCTGAATCGCAAGTGCAATAATATTTCGAGAAACATCAGCAGCTTTTGTGCGGGCTTCTTCTTCACGGTCACGAATATAGGTACTGACTTCCTTATCCATGCGCTTTTCAACAGCTTCCATCAATTCTTTCTTGGCATCATTGGCACTCATTGACGCAATTCGCTCTAATTCGACGATCTGTACATCAATCTTTGCCTGTAGGTCGTTTTCCATTTTTTCCAGTGATTGTAATTTTTCGTTGACTTTGCGGTTTTTGTCTTCCAGCTGCTTTTCTTTATTGATACACTGCTGATCGCGCAGATTCAGATTGTCTTCTCTGCGAGACAGTTTGTTTTCCTGATCAATTAATTCAGCCTTACGAGACTTAATCTCCTTTTCAGCTTCCAGTTTCAGTTCATATGCCTGTGTACGTCCATCAAGCACTGCTTGACGAAGTGTACTGTCTGCCTTCGAGCGGGCTTCTTCCATCATTAAATCAGCCTGCTGCTTGGAGCGGTTTAAACCAAGTTTGGAAGCCATCATCATTGCAATAACTCCCACTAAAATCCCAACTATACCAGAGATCATGGAAAAAAGTACAGGATTGTTTTCCATAGCTTTTCCTCCATATCAATTTCGTTTGAGATAAACGCTCTAGTTTATTATATATTTTTTTTCAAATTTTCACAAGCAAAAGACAAAGAAAAAAGCAGGACTTGCCTGCTTATCGATTTTCAAACATTTTTTCACGAATTTTGGCCATAACTTCTTCCTGAGCTGATGGATTAGCCAGAAGGAAAGCGCGAACTGTTTCTCTGCCTTGTCCAATCTTTTCTCCATTGTAAGAAAACCAGGCACCGCTTTTCTGAATCACATCAAACTCAACACCAAGATTGATGATTTCGCCTAAACGTGAAATACCTTCGCCATAATAAATTTCCAAAGCAGCTGTTTTAAAAGGAGGCGCAACTTTATTCTTTACAACTTTAACATTGACTTTGTTTCCAATAACATCAGCTCCCTGTTTAATTGCCTCTCCTCGACGCACATCAATACGAATAGAAGAATAAAACTTCAGGGCGCGGCCACCAGGTGTTGTTTCAGGATTCCCATAGAATACACCCACCTTTTCACGAAGCTGGTTGATAAAAATAGCTGTGCATTCACTACGATTCATAACTCCTGCGAGCTTTCTCATTGCTTTAGACATCAAACGAGCCTGAAGGCCAACACTGGCATCTCCCATTTCCCCATCCAGTTCTGCCTGCGGCACCAAAGCAGCTACCGAGTCGATGACCACCAGATCAATAGCACCACTTTTAATCAGCGTTTCGGTGATTTCAAGTGCCTGTTCTCCTGAATCTGGCTGAGAAAGAATCAGTTCATCAATATTGACACCCAGTTTTTTCGCATACATTGGATCAATGGCATTTTCAGCATCAATAAACGCTGCACGTCCGCCTGCCTTCTGACATTCCGCAATGGCATGCAGAGCCAGAGTTGTCTTCCCAGAAGATTCTGGACCATAGATTTCAACAATACGCCCTTTTGGATATCCGCCAATCCCAAGACAGTGATCCAGAGCAATTGAACCGCTGCTAATAGCATCCACTTCTACATTGGCACGATCTCCAAGTTTCATAATGGACCCTTTGCCATACTGCTTTTCAATCTGTTTGATGGCATCCTGAAGCAGCGCATCTTTTTTTACATCTTTTTCTTTGTCACTCATATCGTAACCTCCCGTTATCTATAATCCAGAAAATCTGTTATTTGCTTTCAAAAATGTATTCCTTCAGCTGATTAAAATAGTCAAGACCGCTTGCTACACTAATGCAGGTAGTAAACCAAAGCATAAGATCTGCAAAAGGAATTCGATACAGTTCAAATGGAAGATTGCTCAGCAGAATCAAACTGATAGTCAGCATCTGACAAACAGTTTTCATTTTCCCCATAAATCCAGCTGCAACAACGATTCCATTGGTCGAAGCAATCATACGGCAGCCATCTACAATTGTATCCCTTGCTACCATAAGAATCACAGGAATCACTGGAATAATTCCTTTTGACGCAAACAAAATGAACATACTGGTCACTAAGAGCTTATCTGCAATTGGGTCTGCAAACTTCCCAAATGTTGTTACCAGATTGTTCTTTCTGGCAATATATCCATCCAGAAAATCTGTAAAACTTGCAATCAAAAACAACACCAGCACTACAAGATTCACTAAAGTCACACTAACATGATTCACCTCAAAAACTGGTACATCAATGTTGAACTGTGCATAAGGGAAAATTGCAATCAGAAGGATAATTGGAATCAGACAGATTCTCATTACTGTTAATTTATTAGGTAAATTCATTTTCTTCTCCTATCAAATGAGTCTCATTTCAAATAACGCATTCATTATAGCAATTTTCTTTCATTTGAACAACTGCTACACCTTTCTGTTTGACAATCTTTCTTTTTTGTTTTTCTCTTATCAATGTTCGTCTTTCATTTTTCATTATAATCTAAACTAGAAAATTAATCAAGTTATCAAACCAAAAAAGGAACCGTTACGGTTCCTTTTGAAGTTACACTCTGTAAGCCATGTTCTGTACTTCATTATGAAGTGGCAGTCATTTATCTGCATGATGATTCATGCCCTTCGATCATTTCATTTCAATTTCGAAGACTCCCCTACCAAATTTGGGTTTCTCGCTTGCGGGGTTTATCGCGTTCCACTCTGTACGTTTCCATACAGACTACGTCACTGTGACACTTTTAAAGGCTTCTGCCATAGTTTCCCTTAGGCTTCAGCTCAGCCGTCAGTTTTACCTGCCTGACCTTATTGATTCAATCAGCACAAACACTACAGTCTTCTCAGACTGTGCGAGCATGGACTTTCCTCTGGACACACCAAGATGCCAGCAACTGCCCGAGTATAACAATTACTTCTTTTCCTGATAAACGATTTGTTCAAGACGACTCAAACGTTTAAGAATATCCATCTGTGAAACATTCAGATTTTCGCTTTCGCTCATCATCTTCTGTTTCCCTTCAAGTTCAAGAATCTTAGCCTTCAATGACGCAATTGTTCTTTCCTGAAGCAACGCAGTTTCGCTCATCTCAGCTATCATCTGATCATAAATCTGATAATCCTCAATCACTAAATCCAGCAGTGCATCAACTTCGCTGGCAGAATACCCTTTGAAATCCACATGAAATTCCTTATCAAGAATTGCATGAACATCAAGATTCAATTTTGTTTCCATCGTTTCCACCTACCGTTCGAATATATTTTGCCAAATTTAGTGATGAAATGCAAGTTTCATCTGAAACTATTTGGAAAATCTAGCAATGATTTATCAAATTGGTTATAATATAGATTGGTGATAGAATTGATTAATTATCCAAACGGCAAAAAAATCAGTGAATCTAATGTTACTCATCACATTTCTGCTTCCAGAAGAGGAATGACATTAGAAGCTGATATCAATCAGACCAATGAGTATTATCTTAGCACTGACAAAGCTGTTATTCACAAAAAGCCAACGCCAGTTCAAATAGTTCATGTTGACTATCCAAAAAGAACTGCAGCCAAAATCACTGAAGCCTACTTCAAAGTACCTTCAACAACAGATTATAACGGCATTTACAGGGGAAAATACATTGATTTTGAGGCAAAGGAAACTGCTTCAAAAACTTCTTTTCCTTTTTCAAGCATTCATCCTCACCAGATTGAACATTTGAAAAAGGTTCTTCAACATGGGGCAATTGGTTTTTTCATCATCCGTTTCAAAGCTTATGATGAAACTTTCTTTGTGGAAGCATCAAAAATCATCCCCCACTACCTTGACGATCAGAAACGCTCTCTTTCCTACAAATGGTTCAAAGAAGAAGGAATTTTAATTCCTTTTGGTTTAAGTCCAAGCGTTCATTATCTCAAAGTGATCGATCAACTGTATTTTAGGAGGTCAGTATGACAGAAAAGAAAACAAAAGAACCACGCCAAAAACGTGAGAAAAAGAAATTGAAATGGAACTGGAAAACCTTTTTCCTGGTTCTAATTTGTGCTGTAGTGTTCATAGGATTTGCAGGTGCAGTTGGTGGAGGTGCCCTGATTTATTCCATGGCATCCAAGGCTCCAGAAGTCACTGTTGATGCTTTTGAGAGTCCTGAGAGCTCTCAGATTCTGGATCGAAACAACAATCTGATTGCAGAAGTCGGTTACCAGAAAAGAGCCAACGTTACTTATGAAGACATCCCGAATTCTCTGATTGATGCACTGGTTTCAATCGAAGACAGCCGATTCTTTGTTCATAGCGGATTTGACCTTGCCCGTTTCACAAAAGCAATGATTGAAAATGTTCTGGCTACTTTAAAAGCAGGACGTATCGTCTTTGCACAGGGCGGCTCTACGCTGACAATGCAGCTGGTTGATAACTCCTATTTCAAAAATGAAGACGGCGGTGATACCGGCGCCAATGGTATCGAACAAAAAGTTCAGGAAATCTACATGGCTATGCAGCTTGAGGGACAAACAAGCAAAAAAGCCATTCTCGAATATTACTTGAACAAGATCAATTTTGGAGGCAGCGGAAACATCCGCGGTGTTCAGAAGGCAGCTGAGTTCTATTTCAATAAGCACGTTAGTGAACTCACACTTTCAGAAAGTGCACTTCTTGCCGGTGTTGTCAATGCACCATACCGCTATAACCCTCATATCAACCTTGATTTAGCAACAGAAAGAAGAAATACTGTTCTTAATCTGATGGTCCGTCATGGATACATCACTGAACAAGAAGCAAAACTTGCCAAAAGCATCAACATTGAAGATCAGCTCGTTGACAGTTCTTCTGCAAATCGAGGCTCAGGAAACGGTGATCCATATCAGGCCTACATTGATGTAGTAGTTCAGGAAGTCAAAGATTTAACAGGTATGGATCCTTCAGTTGTGCCAATGAAAATCTACACTCATATGGACCCTGATGTTCAAGCAACTGTAGATCAGCTGCAGGCCGGCGAACTAGTGGAATTCCCTGATGAAAAAATGGAAATGGCACTGGTCTCTATTGATAACGATACTGGTGAAATCGTCGCCATTGGCGGCGGACGTAGCTATGCAGACGGCGGAAGCATGCTGCTCAATCTTGCAACTGATCAATACGCTCAGCCTGGTTCAAGCGTTAAGCCATTTTTGTCTTATGCCCTTGCCTTTGAATATCTTGGATGGGCAACAAGCCATACTCTTTTAGACCAGCCAATTGCCTACAAAGGAACAACCAAAGTCATTGGCAACGCTGATGGCAAATACCATGGCCAGCTGACAATGCTGGAAGCTGTGGCAAGATCACTGAACACCCCTGCCATTCAAACACTGGAGGAAGTGATTTCCTCACAAAAAGATGGCCGCGCAAAGGTTGTTGAATATCTGCAGAATCTTGGTTTCAGCAAAGTCACTGATGAATCTTTTGATATCGGATATGCCATTGGTGGAAGCACATTCCAGGCAAATGCTGTAGAGCTTGCAGGCGCACAGGCTGCCATGATCAATTATGGAAGCTACATTCAGCCTCATACTGTCAAGCGCATTGAATTCAACGATGGAAGTACACCAGTTGAACCTGTCTATACCCCTGTTAAAGTCATCAGTGAAGAAGCAGCATATCTGACAACTGAGCTTTACTACAACAATATCTGGGGCGGAATCTTCAACTATATGCAGACATTGAAACGTGATTATCCAACCTATGCAAAAACCGGTACATCCAACTGGGGGGAAGAAGCTAAACAGTTTGGCATTCCTGTAGGAAATGCAAAAGACAAATGGATGATTTCTTCTTCTTCAGAGTACACTACTGCATTGTGGATAGGATATGATAAAGCATACAGCGATTATTACTGGACTTCAGCAAAAACAAAGCTGAACCTCCCAGGAAACATCTCATCCATCATGATGGATGCACTGCACAAAGACAACAAACCAGAAGGAGTAAAGAAACCTGATGGTGTTGTCAATTTAACTCATATCATTGGAACATATCCATACTCTGCCCCAATTGAAGGTCAGAGTGAATATCTGATTACAGGTAAAATCAAAAAAGAATTTGCGTCACTGGTTGATCCACAGACCAGCACTGTAGAAACGCTTGCTTCATTTGTTCCAACACTGGATTCTGCAGGCAATATGAATCTTCAATGGAGTGATTATCCAGATCCATCAAAACTGACAATGGCAGACACCACAATGGATCTGACAAGAGAAGTATATAGTGGTAAATGGGTAGAAGCGTATGGCAATCGAATCTTTGATTGGACATGGCTGTATGGACCAATCCGTTATCGTGCAGACATCTATATCAACGATCAGATTATTGATACTGTAACCAGTGAATCAAGCACAGCTCAGCATAAAGTGGAAATGAAGCCTGGCTCAAAAATCAAAGCCTGCGGATTCTACGTTTACGAAAAATCAGGTACTCAAAGCAATCAATTGTGTACAGAATGGCAGGTTGAAGATAAAGTGCTTACGCTGACTGCACCTGATAAGACTGCTTCACAATCAGCAATTTCTAACTGGGCAGCTACAAATGCAATTGTCAATGTTTCTTTTGTTCAAAAAGAAACAAATGATCAAAAGCTTGCGAATACAAATGAAATGGTGATTACAGTCATTAAAGAAGACGGATCATCTGAAACATTCAATAACTCAAGTACTTTCTCGGTAAAACAAAGCCAACTCCCTGAAGTTAAAGTCTCTGTAACATTGTACAGCTACAAAGCACCAGATCCTACAGCTACACCTGAAACACCATCTGTCCCAGAAAGCAATCAGATTCCAAACTGCATTGAAGGTGGCAGAAATGAAGCCGGAAACAATGTGTGCAAAGTCTGTGCTGAAGGATATGAATTAACTGACGGACAGTGCTCCAAAATACAGGAGTCTTCTGAAGAAAGTGGCACATAAACTGAAGGTTCTAACAAACAAGCTTAAAAAATCATGATAAAGGGATTGTCAAAAATGACAGTCTCTTTTCTTTTAACATAAGAAAAGCCACATTGAGAATTGAATCAACATGGCTTAATCACCCTTAATTTTTATAGTTTTAGTATTGTATCCATATCTTTATCACCGCGTCCAGAAAGATTAATAATAATGCAGTCTTCACTTTTAAACTGCTTTGCAATTTTAATACCATAGCTCACTGCATGACTGCTTTCTAAAGCAGGAATAATTCCTTCTAAGCGACATAAAAGTTTAAATGCTTCGACAGCCTCTTCATCAGTGATGCTGTCATAATGAACACGCTGAGTTTGATATAAATGAGCATGCTCAGGTCCTACACCTGGATAATCCAAACCAGCAGAAATCGAATATGCTTCTTTTTCCATAATATATGTTTTCATGCCGTGCATCACTCCAATTTGTCCATTCGATAAAGCAGATGCATGCTGTCCACTTTCAATCCCTTTTCCGGCACCCTCAACACCATAGATCTTTACATCGTCATTGATGAAAGCTGAGAACAAACCAATGCTGTTGCTTCCTCCCCCTAAGCAAGCAACGATTGCTTTCGGTAATGTATGCTCTTGTTCAAACAGCTGTTCCTTTGCCTCTTCACCAATCACTTTTTGGAAAAATTTCACCATTTCTGGATAAGGTGCTGGGCCTACGGCAGATCCAATCAAATAAAACACATCTGGATGATCTGCTAGAAAATCAAACGCTTCATCTACTGCATCTTTTAAAGTTCCACTACCTCTAGTTACTGCAACAACATTCGCTCCCAATAGTTTCATGCGCGATACATTCGCACTTTGTCTTTGAATATCTTCTATCCCCATAAAAATAGTGCATTTCATATCAAACAGTGCACAAACCGTAGCCGTAGCAACTCCATGTGATCCTGCACCTGTCTCAGCAATAACATGTTCTTTTTTCATTCTTCTAGCTAATAAGATTTGTCCAACTGCATTGTTTATTTTATGTGCCCCTGTATGGTTCAAATCTTCTCGTTTTAAATACAGTTTGGCTCCCCCTGCATATTTCGTCAAATTTTCTGCATAATACAATGGACTTGGCCTGCCTACAAAATTCTTCAGATAATACAAATACTCATTGATAAAAGCTTCATCATCTTTGCATTTTAGAAATGCTTCTTCAATTTCTTTCAGTCTCAACTGTAATGCCTGTGGTACATATTGACCACCAAATTCTCCATAATTCATCTTTTTTCTCCTCTTTCTTACTATACAAAATCCAGTTACACCAATCCCAATCACTCATCATATGCACCACCTCCATTCTAATATAAAAAGCACATCTATGAAGGAATCATCTACCCCATACATGTGCTTTCTCTTTGCGTTAATTGAAGTACTTAAAAGCCGTATGGGTCATTTACACCATACGCACCACCAATGATTCAATTGTGTATTGTAATTCACAAAACTAATCATAACTATACCTCTATACTTTTACTATACTCTTTTCTTATGCTATGTCAATCTTTAGAAGGTCTAATTGTACTACTCTTATTTGCTTATTCATACTATCACCTTCTCAGCTTTTGATTCACCCAAAAATAGTGATTCACTGAATATAATTCTTCAACAATGTATACTTATTGCTATAAATCAATGATGATTTCGTATTGATCTTCAATAAGCAGATAGTTCACATTATGCATTTTCGCCAGCTGCATCACCTGAGCATTGTCTTTCAGCACACTCTCCATCGTACAACACTCATCATCCAAACGATTTTCAATAGCATTTGCATATTTCTTTATATCGGCAAAGTGATTTCTAATGTATTCTTCGCTCATGACAAGACAGTAGTATGTGATATTTTTAAGATATTCGCTGCTGAAATCTTTCTCCCAATCGAATGGCATAGTACATCCTTCAACAATCAAGTTATGCTTGTTTTCAATAGCAGTTTTTATCATTTCACAAACAATGGGCCACAAGTATGCGGTCAAATCCTTGTCATCACTCATAGGAGTAAGCTTCGTATTTCCACTGCGAATTAACCCCATCTTCAAGTGGTCAATGGATAAATACGGGTATTTATATTTTTCAAGCAGCTTTTGAGCAAGTACAGTTTTACCTGTATGCGAAGCTCCAGCAATCAGTATAATCATATCAATTCTCCCTAAGCATTTGCCAATCACTTAAAATCAATCTTCAAATTCCATTTCATCAATGACTGCTTCAGATACATGACATTCTTTTAATACCTTTTTTGTATATTCATGGATGTTGCTACTCTTTGATGAATAATAGTTTATTTTTCGAATCATATCTTCAGACACAAATAGTTTAAGATCCAATTCTTTTTGAACCATCGCATACCCAATCACATATTGTCTAATTTCATCGCCAGTAATATTCCAATTTCCTAATACTTTTAAGATCATGAAAACGTTTTTTAAATCATCATATTCAGCGATAGTATTGAGCATTCTTCTCCAAATCGGCGTTTGAATATCAAAATTTTCGATATCATCCCATTTTCCAATGGTTGGTTCCCATCCACTCATAAATACCCCTCGCAACATTTCTTATCGTTATGACTATAGCAGTTGTTAAAGAAATTTAAAACAAAGTTGATTGATAATATATCTCATTGATCAAAATCATGCATCTATATGTGCATGAAAGAAGAATATGAAAATCCATTTCGTAAAGCAGCTCCCTTGTAAAATGGAATGCAATGCTTGCTACTTTGATTCTATTTTTATTCCAAGCAGCCTTTTTTTCGTCCGAACACTGTACTTCAAAGTATATGTCGCACTTCCATTCACAATTGCTTCGTGGATTTCCATGATTTCTTTTGAAATATCCTTTTCATTCGCATACCAGCCTAAAAAAGTCGTTGGTTCTTCACCGAAAAATCCCTGACATTTACTTTTACCGAAAAGTGCATACTGTGGCGATGATTTTCTATCGGACATTTTTTGAGAAGACACAACCTTATGACATGTAGCAATTACACGTTCAATTGGCGATGTTATCGTGATTGTTCCTGTTACACTTTGATTTTGACTATTGTCCTTTTGCGCACTCTTCGTTTCCATTAAGCTGTCCAGCGAAACACTCAATTTACTTGAAAGCAACAGCAGCTTTTCTACTTCGGGATAGCCAATTCCTTGTTCCCATTTTGAGACAGCTTGACGACTTACATCAAGAATCTCCGCTAACTCCTCCTGTGATAATTGTTTTTCTTTTCTTAGTTGTCTTAGATTATCTGCAAAACTCATATAGTTATCTCCTTTACACAACTAATATTAATCATCTTCAAAGAGAATTCCACCAACCTACATTTGCATTTGAGCAACTTAAAGTTGCAACCCATTGCAATGATAGAAGTTATTTTATCAATCAGTCCTCTTTATGCTCTGTAAGTATTTTATTGAGCTCACGCACAAAATCATGATAACCTTTCGGAAAATTTTCAGAGCCATTGGCGTGTATTTCGTGTCCGTCATTTACGGTGGCCTTGAAGTTAAACATTATCCCGTCTTTCACATTTTTCGGGTGCTTGCCGTGAAATCCGTCCCAGCAGATTACACCGCAGGCATTCATAAGTTCAATAAAATCTGTCATGTC
>JAFQKG010000011.1 GCA_017397025.1 Erysipelotrichaceae bacterium
CAGCAATCAGATGTACATTTTCAGAAACATGTCTCAGCGCTTGATTACAAGGAGTGCCGCCAAACAAATCCGCAAAAATGACAACGCCATCTCCAGTATCCAATTCAGCAATTTTCTTGCCCATTTCAATGCCGAATTCATCAGCATTAGAATCCATATACAGTCTCATATAATCCAGCTGAGGAATATTTGTGCCAAAAAACATGCTGATAGAATCCATCATACCTTCTGCCATCATGCCATGGCTCACTAATAAAATACCTGTCATCTTCTTTTCTCCTTTTACTTTTCGTTATCTTCTTTGATTTGTTGCATAGTAACCAGTGCAGGATTGTAGCGAAGTGCCGTCCATTGGTGGATGTTCTTTGTAGCTACCTTCATAACTCCACTAGGGCGTACCATCTCACGTACTTTGTCATAATTATATGGATCTTTTAAAACTGCTTCACAGGTTTCCAAAAGATACTGCATCAAAATTGGATGCTGATCAAATGCACCATGTCCTGGGAATACACCGCTGATATCCTTTAAACGTGGCTGCAGCTTGACTAACGCATTGTACATTGCCTCAACACAGCAATATTCACGATATGGAGTTCCTTTTGGCTTGGTTCCAATACCCGTGCAGTCACCGATAAACAAACAGCCAGTCTGACGATCTAAAATACCGCACTGGCCTGCACTATGCCCTGGAAGCAGTACTGCCTCAACGAGATAGCCATTGCCTAAATCAAACAAATGTCCATCAGGGACACCAACCACTTCCCAGTCCTGATACTCAATTAAATCAGCAGGATCAAATTCAGTATACAAAGGCTGACCAGGATCTACCCATTGCTCTGCGACTTTCACAGGCTCACTTGTCTGGTTAAAAAGATAATCCCAAATATGCGGATTCACTTTCGTCAGCATATCAGGCACTTCATTTTCATGACAATAGGCTTTACCAAACTGAGCATTTCCATAGCAGTGATCGAAATGTGCATGAGTATTGAACACAATGATTTCTTTTTCACCCACCAAATGATGTATTAATCCTTTTAAATCACCTATACCAAATGATGTATCAATAATCATTGCCTTTTCAGGGCCATCAATCAAATACATCCAGACATCGCCAACCCCGTCAAATGAATCATTATACAATGCCCAAGTATTATCACGTACTTTATAAGCTTCAGTATAAGGATTGATTTCAGGATAATATTCCCTTAATGTGCTGAACTCACGCAGAATCTTCATAAAGGACCATCTGACTGGATGTTCAGCTTCATGAATTCTTTTTTTTGATTTAAGTTCCACATTGATTGGACGCGGAATACTGTTGATTGCAGTTCCATTGACTAATTTACCTGGCATGCATTCATCCTCCTTTACCATTGTATCACATCAAAGCATCTTTCAATGTTCTGATCTTTAGCAGTAAACATCACAGCATTGAAAGGTAAGAAAAAGGGATGGATCAATCAGATGATCCGATCCCTTTTAAGTACAAGAATTAACCCAGAATCTTAGTGAAATAACCCAGAATAGCTACAGGAATCATCCACAGCATAATCTTAGTTGCAGACCATTTCTTTTCTTTGAACAGATAGAAAACAACAGCACATACACCCAGAGTCAGCATATTAGGGAATACTTTATCTAAAACATCAGCCTGAATATTAACAATCGTTTCACCTGCAGTTGCAACCAAAGCAGTCTTAACTTTCATGATGCCTGCTAATACAGCACCAATTACCATGATACCTAAAGTTTCCATTGCAGGTACAATGCGAGTCTTAACTTCTGGACCAACCAGGAATTCAGCGGCAGACACACCACCCTTGAATCCTGCAACAAACAGACCATAAGAAAGAGCAGCATTCATTGCAGTATAAGCAACAAACATGAACAGAGGTCCTAAGATCGAACCGGTTTCAGCAGACAGAGAGATACCAATAGAGATAATAATTGGTGTCAAAAGAGCCTGAATCAAAGAGTCTCCCAAACCAGCCAAAGGACCAGCAAGAGCCTGTTTGATTGCCTGAATCAGTTCGTTTGTGACGTTATCATTGTGTGCGCGTTCAACTTCCATACCCAAAGCAGCACCGTAAATAACAGCACCAAGACCCTGCTGAGTATTGAAGAATACTTCGTGATTGCGGCACAATTCTTTCTGTTTTTCAACATCGTTTGGATAAATATCATCCGCTACACGTGCCATCATCATAACAACAGAAGTCCCAAGCATACGTTTTTTTGTAAAGCATGAAGGAATTGCCCAGTTATAAGCCCAGAATGCTTTATTGATGAATTTCTTATTCTGCTTCAAAGCATTTAATCTTTCAACGTTACTCATTAGTCATCATCCTCCTCAAGTGCAGGTACAGTGGAAGGTGTAAACAGGTAAATCATGTATGCAACTACACACGCAAGTACAGTAACACCAATTGTGTTCCATCCCAGTCCTGAAACCAGATAGAATCCAAGCAGGAAGAACAGCCACTGGAAGTGATTCTTAACCATAGTGACCATCAGCATCATGAAACCGATAGCAGGCAGCAGGCTAGTGAATACGTTTGTAGCCTTATTCAGCCAATCTGGAAGCATTGCAACTAAAGTTGTGATCGCATCTGTACCAACCAGACAGAAACCAGTAACAAATACCATTGCATAGCAGAATGTCCAGATATGAGAAGTTGCTGGGAACATCCAATATTTGCCGATCTTACCCTTTTCAATCATGTCATCAAATTTGTGCATAAAACCAATCTTAACGATTGTAGCCAAAGTGTTCAGGAATGTGTGCAGTGCAGCAAATGCCAAACACATTGTCAAGCAATACGCAGCATCCCCACCAGACACCATTGTCATAGGAAGCGCGAACCAAAGCGATGTGTTGATGTTAGGGAGTGTCTGTACCCCACCAATTGACATCTGACCAATGTAAGCAGCTTGAATTACAACCCCGATTTTCAAAGCTGTAGCGACATCACCCATGATAAGACCGATGATAGCGCAAGAAATGAGCGGTTTACTCATGATGTTCTGGCTCAGCCATCCCAGAGGGAACAAGCTAGTTGACACCAAG
>JAFQKG010000120.1 GCA_017397025.1 Erysipelotrichaceae bacterium
CTATTTTTCCAGATAAAACAAATCACAAATCAACGCCTTCAAAGCTTCCTTATCCACAACAAATCGATCATGGAAAGTCCCTTTTTCTTCAGTACCAGGAAGCTCATAGAAACTGCCTTCATCCCACTTGTATGTCATCAGCATCTGTGCAAAAGCTTCCACTTCAGACAAATCAAAATTTGTAAAACATGACCCCAATACATCCTCAAGCTCAGCAGCCGTTGAACTAAAATCAGCATTCAACAGTTCCTTCACTTGATCGACATATGCCAGCAGGTATGTTTTCTGACGCGCCATACGATTCACATTCGTAAAATCTTCAGAAATATCACGGAAACGCACAAACTGTTCAACATTCTCATTCGTTAATAACACAGTTTTCCCTTCTGACCAGCTAGAATCAACATATTCAAGCGAACCATCAGGAATCACAACTTCAAGCGTATCAACAACATCATGAATCTGAACAATACCATTCAAATTCAACTGAGCAACATACGACATCGGAATATCATTCAAAAGCTTAGACACAGCATCGGCAGTCAAATACGTCCCTGATTTAACATCAGAACCATAACTGAAAGACAAAGCCAGAAAGTTGCTTGACCAGTCAATAAACTTACCAGCAGCATCATACGTCTTAATTGGAACATAAGCATTTCGTGATAATGTCAAAAATGAAATCTCTTCATTCTGACGATCAAAAATCAACAGACCAATAAAATCAGACTGACCCATTGAATCATCACTGGTATCAGTACCCACAATCAGGAAATTCACCAGATGTGTATTGTACTTATACTTCTTCCCGTTCAATTCCATTCGTCGATAAGTACTCTGTTCAGCATCATAATCATCTTCAATAACCGGTTCACTGCATCCAGTAAAACTGAACAAAAGTCCAAGACACAACAGAAACTTAATAATAGTAGCCATAGTATCCTTCATAATATGAAGACGCATCTTTATCAACAGAATTCATCGCGACACCAAGGATGCGAACATCACTGCGTTCAAGCTGATCAATGCAATGTTTTGCTAATGTCTGCTTCACATAATTGTGCTTCACGACAAACACAACACCATCTGACAGACGACCAACCACCTGAGCATCCATTGCCGCAGAAACAGGAGGCGTATCAATGATGATGTAAGAATACGTTTCTCTCAGCTTTTCCATCAGTTTGGCAAAATACTTCGAAGAAAGCATTCCTGCAGGATCTGGAGGATACTTCCCTGAAAGAATCACATGCAGATGATCAATGTCTGTATCATACACCAGCTCATTAGCCTGACCTGAAAGAAATTCACTTAAACCAGTAATCTGATCTTCACTCTTCACATTGTAATATGAGCGAACACGAGACTTTCTCATGTCACAATCGACATATAATGTTCTTTTACCCATCGCCGCAAAACTTCTGGCCAAGGCAAAAGACAGCACTGATTTACCCTCACCAGGCAAAGAACTTGTCAATGCAATGACACGTACATTATCCATATAAAACAGATTTGTACGAAGTGTATTGAGCGCTTCAGTAACACCACGGGACATGTCCATGGTCATCATTTCAAGTTTTCTCATGAGACACTTCCCTTCTGCGATTCTCTCTTTTTACGTTTCTTGCTGCTGGAATCTGAATACTCAACAGTTCTGTCACTAGGAACAGTCGTCAAGATTGGATATCCCAGCGTACGTTCAACCATATCAGTTGAATTCAGCTTGTCATTCAAAATAATCTTCGCCACTGAGAAACCAACCGATCCAGCAAGACCAATCAGAAATCCAAGCACAAGATTTTTCAGATGTGAAGGTGCTATCTTTTTAGGATTCACGATAGCATCTTCAACAACATAAGGCTCTTTGATTTCAATTTCACGAATACGGTCCATACCATATTCAAGATAAGCATTGGCAATCTTCATTGCCATGACAGGACTTGTATTACGAACTGTAATCACCAGAATATGAGTGTCTGCAGGATTAGTTACAGACACTTCTTTATTCAAATCTTCAACTGTAATGTCCAAATCCAGTTCATGAATCACATCCTCAACAACAGGACGAGACTTCAAAATGATTTCATAGTCTTCTACAATCTGATTCCCAATCTGCAGATTCTGAAGAACATCAGATGCACTGGACATACCAGAAGAACGAAGATAGATCATCGCACTGGACTCATAAAGCGGATCACAGATCACAAAAGAGTACACCCCAAGCAACCCTGTAGATAAAATCACAGATACCAGAATAAACAACCAGTAACGCTTCAGCTGAATCAGGATTTCACGAAGATCAATTTCTAACTCATCATTTTCAATGACTTCTTTTTGTTTCAATTCACTATTCAGCATCTTGAATCACCAAATTAAGCTGCTGTCTTTTCTTTTTTGTTCAAAACAATCAGTCCCAGTGCAGCAGCAAGCGCCAGACCTGCAAACAGACCAGTATAGTCCTTAGCAGCTGTATCTACTGGTGCAGAAGCAGGCTTAAAATTCATTGCAACAACTGCAACTGGAGACAAATCAGTAAAGAACACAGTAATTGCCTTATTGGCATAGTCAATGCTGATTGGACGAATCAATTCATCCTTACCAGTCAATGTACTGTGATGGTAAACAAAGATTTCTCCCATTCCTTCAGTCAGGTTAGGAACTTCAAATGTAACTGTTACATTCTTAGCAACTACATCATCACCAGAAATCAATTCCTTGAAAGTCAAATCACGAACAGGAGTCAAAATAGTAACATCTTTATAGTTGCTTGGCAGAACACCAGCTTCAGCCAGCAAATCAGCAATTGTCTGTGTACCAGCATTAACTGCTTCCATTGTTTCATACAGATGGTCTTCAGAAGGATTTAGGTGATGAGATTCCAGCGGCTGGAAAACCAGTTCATACAATGTAGGACTCAATTCAGTACCAGCATCATCAGTACCTTCCCATTCACCAACTGTACCATCAATAATTGGGCTTCCTTCAGCACAAACAGATACTGCAGTCATAGAAACCAGCAGCAAAGAAGCAAGTAAAACTTTAATCATTTTCTTCATAACAATCGTTTTCCTTTCTATTTCAGCATTACAAAAAATGCTAAACTAACTCATTAGAATTATACACCCATTAAAATCATTCTTCAATTTGATTTTAACTTTTTTTAACACAAGGGCTTATTTCACACGTATTTGTGTGCACACTTATACTTATGTTGCTGAAAACTAAACAAAACCAAAGCATATTATATTTTCAACATTTAAAGACTCTGCCACCTATTCGGGTTATATGAACTAGCGTGGATTTATACCCCCAGGTTGAACTAGCGTATGGGTTTTGAAAGTCACAGGATGAACTATCGTGTGGGTGTAGAGGTCTTGATAAAAAAAGGCCTCTTTTTCTATGATATTTGTACCACCAAAACGCATAGAAAGAGAGGTAGTTTTATTGTATGTTGTTTTCTAATATTAGTGAAGAAGAATTTGAATTCGTCCGTGAATTTGAACTCAAAGGCACCTTCTATAAGGAGGTCAGAATCAAGAATCGTGGATGCAGATGTGAGTATGGTACTTTCCACACCAATGTCAAAGAATACAAGAAAAAGAAGATTCTTCACTCCATCTACGCACATCAAAAATGTGTGCTCATCTACCATCACCGTAGATTCATCTGTCCTAATTGTAAAGCCACACACATGGACATAAATCCCTTCATTTCTAACGAAGAGAAAGTCTCTGATCAAACCTTCTGTAACGTTCTGGATGACCTAAAAAAATATAATGAGACATTCACCAAAGTAGCTGAAAAATATCACCTTACTACTAGAGGAATCATGAAACTGTTC
>JAFQKG010000121.1 GCA_017397025.1 Erysipelotrichaceae bacterium
ATAAAAGAAACTCACTTCTGAGTTTCTTTCTTCTTTATAAACTTTCGAATCCTGACTACATATTCTTTTGCATCATTTAATGAATATTCTCCATGATACAGGTCTTTTTTGATTTCCATACAGCTTTCAGGAATCATCTTGTTCAATGTTTGTGCTGATTTCAGCATTATGTTCTGCTCTTTTTCTCCAGCGACAATCAGAACATGGGCCTGTGTGTTTTCTAATGTTTTCTTTATCTGGTAGTCAGAATTAGCTTTTAAAAATGAAATCATGTTTTCTTTGGTGATTCGGCATGTATCTCTATAATATTCTTCATAAAGTTCATCTTTGATCTTCAGTGATTTGAACTGAAGTCTTGCAAACCATTTCTTCTTTATCAGCCAAAAACTTGAATCCAGCATTGGCTTTACCAAAGAATGTGTTAATTTCATCGGAAGAACCAGTGCACTTTCTATGACAGCGAATTGGCAGATATCACTTCTTTGAGCAAGTGCCTCAACAACAATCTGTCCACCTAAAGAAACTCCTCCTAAAAGCAGTACTGAGCCATTCATGTGCTTATCAATATATTCAATCAGCTCAGAAGCATTGTTTTCTATGCTGGTAAAATTGTGCTTGCTTCCTGCATGTCCATCAAGAATTGGAAGCACTACATGATAATCATTCTGCAATTGCTCCGCAACTTCACGATAGTTCCACCAGGAAAGTCCTCCTCCATGCAAAAGGACAATCACTTGCTCATTCATTTTTCCATACTCAACAACATTCATTTTCCTTCTCCTGGAACTATTAATTCTTCTAGATAAAAACCTCATAGTACAATCTATGAGGTTCTTTTTAATATGGCGCAGCGAGAGGGATTCGAACCCTCGGTAAGCTTTCACCTACACACGCTTTCCAAGCGTGCTCCTTCAGCCTCTCGGACATCGCTGCAGAAAGCTGCTTATTTAGCAGCTGGTTTTTTCATTCTCCAAAGTTCACTGTATGGAACAAAAACGATAGAATCGGCATTGACTTTTGCCTGATTTCTCTGTTTCTTGATGTTTCCTTCATGAACAGAGTTCAAAAGATCCTTCGATACCATGTACTGAACATAGCATACTTTCTTCAACAGGAACCATTTCTGAATCATTTCATAAATGACAGGCTGTGGATCTTCCACTGCATTGACAGCCTCAGGTGCATTTTCTTTCAGTGCAACTGATTCAGCAACAGCTTCAGTCTTTAACTGTTCATAATTGCTGAAGCAAGTCTTGTCAAATTCTCTCTGCAGAGCGCCTGCCTTGTAAGTAAACAGTCTAGAGTAAATTGATGCAACTTCTTTTTCATCATTATTCACGACAGACACAAGTTCATTCTTGCAGTCTGCAAATGGACTTCCTGGTTCTGTGAAGCAGTAGTACATTCCTTTTGCATACAGATAATTCTGATCCTTTGCATGATAAATCATCAGACCTCTCTGCTGACCATCGCGTTCAGAATAAACAATCAGTGGACAAACCACACGCAGATCTTCAAGCTTGAACGCATCCTTATAACGGATAATCTGGTTGGAAATAACAGTCTTGTTCAGTGCAATGCGATAGTTAACGCAAACTCTGCAGTCATTGTCCTGTTCAAAAATTGTCGTCAGGATACTTCTGAATGGATCTGTTTCTTCCATCATTTCAAGGTAATCTTCAAGATAACCGTTGAAATCGCAGTCTGTACCGCCCTTACGTACATCCTGCACTTCTTTGAGTAATGTTGTGATTGGCATAAATTCTAGCTCCCCTATTATTGGTATAAAAACCTTGTTTATACTATTTTACATAATATTTGTCAATCCTACACTATTTTTATTTTTTAGTACTTGACATTACATCATACCTGCCCTAACATTAGCTCAAAGATATACCATCTCTCAGGAGGCAAACATGAATCCACAATTTAAAAAAGGAGTTCTTGAACTGGTTGTAATGACTGTTGTCAGCAAACAGGACATTTATGGATACGAACTGGTAAAACAGGTATGTGAAGTCATACATGTAAATGAAGGTACTATTTATCCTTTATTAAAACGAATGACCAATGAAAATTATTTTGAAACCTACTTAAAAGAGTCCACTGAAGGACCTCCTCGCAAGTATTATCACATAACACCTTCTGGGCTTGAGGCAATGCACCAATTAAAAGCAGACTGGCTCCAGTTCAGCCGTAAAATCAATCATTATCTTGAAGATGAATTTATTATTTATTAAACATTATTGTTTCATTCTATTTTAGATAGGAGGTTGTCTCACAATGAAATCTCAATTGGAAACGCATCGTCTGATCTTACGTGAAGTAAGAGAATCTGATGCAATCCCTTTGTACCATATGATTTATCATAATCCCAATGTGTTAAAAACCTTTCTTGCCAGATATATGGAAAATGAGAACCAAGCGAATGTCACCAACCTGCTTGACTTTCAACAATCAGGAAAACTGATTTATATCATCGAAATCAAACAGTCCCATGAAGTCATAGGCATGCTGCTACAGCAGGATGATCATTCTAACACCATTGAACTTGGATATGCCATTGGAGAACCTTTTTGGAATCAAGGATATACAACCGAAGCTATGAAAGAAGTCATCTTTCATTTATTTCAAGATGGCTATACTAAAGTAACTGCACAATGTTTCCGCGAAAATCTGGCATCTATGAGAGTTATGCAAAAATGCGGTATGATACAGACTAAAACATGTTATCTCTTAAGCTGGATGGGCAGCAGTCATGAAGTCATTGAATTTGAAGTTCTTAAATAACAGGATTTATTTAATAGTCCTGTTTTTCTTGTGTTTTCTTCATTTATAATATTGATTATCATTTTTATTTGTTGAATTTTTTCTTATTTTAATAAGATTTTCTTTGTTTCTACTTTTAGAATGAAACTTTGTCTTTTTCTTTGTTTCCTATCGAAAGACATCTTCTTTATGATAAAATAGATAGCAGAGAATGGAGGGATATCATGAATAAAAAACAAGTTTATGCAGCTCCTGCATACTTGCATGAAACATTGCTTCAAGAGCTTTTGCACTATTATCAGACAAATGCATTAGGCAATATCTCCGTAGTTCCTTTCAGTGCGTTTCTTCCTGAAGCTTTGACCAATGAATCTATTTATTATGAGCAATGTTTTGCATGCATTCAAAAGCATAAAAATTCATGCCCTCATTTTGCATCAATGATTGACAATCCAAGTTTTCTTAAACAGCTTTGTGATTTTAGAAATGAGTTATCTCAATATGAGATTCCATTCAGCCATCTTCCTGAGCAGGATGAATTTCAGAAAGAATTGAAATTTCTTCTTGAAGCTATACAACATCTGCCTACTCCATCGCTTCATTACAATCAGTTCTTAACTCAAAAAAATGATTATCAACATATTCATTTGTTTCCATCTTACCAATCTTCACCATTTTTAAAAAAAGCAGAAGATCATATGTTTGCTCAGGGCGCAGTCAAAATGAACATGGAAAACACTATTTTTTCAAGAATTGGACACACTGCATTAAATCGTCGCCAGGAAATTGAAGCCTGTGCTCAGTACATCATTGAACATCAACTGCCTTTGGATGATATCAATATCATCTTGTGCGATCCTGTCAGTGATCAAAAGATTGTGCGCCTTGTTTTTGAACGTTATGGACTCACTTATGGATTTACTTCAACAAAGGAAAAATCTCGAATCGTCCAACTTTTTCTTTCATCCGTTCAATTCATGAAAGAAAGAAACATATCTGTACTTTTATCATTTCTTCATTCTTCTTATCCTTATCTTAATCATTTTGATGATTTCATTCATTATCTTGACTTGTTTGTAGAATCGGTAGACGAATTATCTCAGCCATTGACACATGTTGCTGATACTCTTAAATCTGGCTGTATTCTTGATGAAAGAGAACTGGACAAATTAGTTTACTTAGAAGAACATGCTGAGCAGGTTCGTTTGATGATTCAGTTTCCTCAAGGAGAATTTCTTTTGAAGGCTGCCTACGATTTTTGCAGAAGTCATGAATTAGCACAACACCCAGATGAACTTAAAGTTCTTTATCGCATCAAGGAAATCCTAGAAAATCATTTTCATGTACTCAATAATCCAGACTATCTCAACTTGATCTGTTTTGAAATTGAACAGCTTTCAATTTCAAAATCTGAATCAATTCTAGAAAAAGTATGTGTCACTGATTTAACTCATCCTGTCTTCTTTAGAAAGTATGGTTTTGTCATGGGATGCATTCAAAGCAGTTTTCCCAACTTTAAAAGCTGTTCTGGGATCTTCGATGAAGATTATGTTGCACAAGTTGATGGATATCCATCAAAAACTGAACGCCAAAAGTTCAATTCTAACCAGACTGAATGGATTTTCAACTGTGCAGAATCTATCATTTTTTCTTCATCCAGTGCAGATTATGAAGGCAAAGGAAGACAAATGTCTGTAGAAATTGAATCTCGACTCGATCAAAAACCAACCCCTTGGAAAATTAATCAGTACCAAAAAAAGCATAAGGTAGACTTTAAAATAAGTGAATCTACCGCCAAGGATCTATTTTTAAGAAAGAGCCGACTTCACGGAAGCATTTCTTCTTTTGAAAGATGGTTTCATTGTCCTGCCTCATATTTTCTAACTTATGGACTAAAGCTCAGAAAACAAGAACTCCCTGAATTCAACATTGCCTTGATGGGAACCATTCAACATGCCATTTTAGAAGAAGTCATGGAACGATATCACAAAAACATTCATGAACTGACTGATGATGAACTGATTCAAATCACAGAGCGCATATTTAGCCCTGTCCTTTCTCTGTTTAAAAAACAAAAAAACATTCTTTCTGTCACCAAAGCCAGATGCATCAAGAACATCAAGCTCATTTTTGAATTCCTAAACGAAATGGAGCAAAATACTGATTTTGAACCTTACGAACAAGAAAAACAGTTCCGCTTTACTCTTTTGGAAGAGGAAGATGTTCCAATTCAGCTTCAGGGAATCATTGATCGAATCGACATGACTCATGACATGCTTCGCATTCTAGACTATAAAAGCTCACATAAAACTTTATCCATTTCAAAAGTACAAAGCGGTCTTCAGCTTCAGCTTTTGACTTACTTGCATGTTGCATCACTGTTTTATCAGAAAACGGCCGCAGGGTGCTACTATGTTTCATTAAAAAACGATGATTTAAAATTTATTCCTTCTAAAGTAGATGGCAGAAAATTTGAACTTGTAGATGCTGATAATACACAAGATTATGAACTATGGATTCAATCTCATCGATTGGATGGAATGACTTTTATCAACACGCCAATGCTAGATTTTGATGGAAAACACATCAAAAATTTTAAAAATGGCCTTCCTGCAAAAATTTATGCCATTGAAGATTTATCCGGTCTTATTCATACAATTTATCATTATTTAGCTGAACAGCTGACTTCAGGAAATATTTCCCTAACTCCAACAGAAGATGCCTGCATGTTCTGTGATCATTTCAGTATTTGCCGTTTTCACTCTCTCAAAATAAAATCCATTGTACCAGAAGAACTCACTTCTCACTTTTTCAAGGAGGTGAAGAAAGCATGAAATGGAGTCCAAATCAACAAAAAGCCATAGAAACACTAGGGCGTAATGTCGTGGTTTCTGCTTCAGCAGGAGCTGGAAAAACTGCTGTTTTAACACAGCGTTTAACGAAACGTGTTGCTTACGATCACGTTCCTGTCACATCCATCCTTGCAATGACATTTACAGAAGCTGCTGCTGCAGAGATGAAAAGCCGTCTGTTCACCTCTTTAAACACACTTTTAAAAGACGAAAAAGATGAACATCAGCGACAATTTCTTCAAGATCAGCTCGTTCTTTTGGGCAATGCCCATGTTTCTACTATTCATTCCTTCTGCCTTTCCATCATCAAAGAAAACTACTTTATGATTGGTCTTGATCCAAAAACTGCATCCAACATTCTCAGTGATGAAGAATGCCTTTTGCTCAAAGAAGAAGCCTGGAATCTCTCTGTTGATGAAATGGTAAAAGAGCATTCATCTGATTTCATATCACTGTGCGATTATTTCAGCGGCAGAAGCGATGACTTTGACTCTTTAAAATCCACTGCATTGAAACTTGCACAAATTCTGTCAGAAAGTGAGGATGTAGCGAATACAATCCAGCAGTTTAAACAATACACAAAGCCAGTTCGCACACTGAAAGACGTCCATCCAGATTTGCTTCAGCAGTTCATGAATGCCTGTGAAGTACAGGCATTCTGTATTGAAAATGTTCTTGATGAAGCACTGGATCTTATTCAAAAAACAGGGGCAGATGCGGCTGAATTTGAATCAAATGTTCTTTTGAGAAAGGAAAAACTTTCTGTTTTAAAAGAAGCTCTTCACGAAATGAACTATTCTGAAGTATACCGAATCATTCGAAATTCTGCTGCTTCCCCTTTAGCACGAGTCACAAAAGAAGAAGCTCTAAAATCAGTTCGCAAGAAAATCATGGATTTATGCAATGATGCCGTAAGCTTTTTACTTCCTGAAGATCAATTGATCCATTCCATAAACGAAACTTCTTCTATCGCTCATACACTCATTGATTTTTCTGAGCTAATTGCTCAGCACTATGCTTCCATCAAAGCATATAAGCAAGCCATGGATTTTGGTGATATGGAACAGTTTGCGCTAAAAATTCTACAAGCGGACAACTTTCGCACTGCAAAAAAATTTCAGCGTCAGTTTGAAGATATTCTCGTCGATGAATTTCAGGACACCAATGATATTCAAAACACAATCATTGAATTGATCAGCCGTGGCAACAATATATTCCGTGTTGGTGATATCAAGCAATCTATCTATCGTTTCCGTGGTGCACGTCCGCAGATTATGCGCGACTTGATTCGCAGTGAGGATTCTTCGCAGGAAATCATTTTCCTTTCTGAAAACTATCGTTCCTGCAAAAGCATCGTAGAATTCAACAATTATCTATTCCATCTTTTGATGAATATTCGGGGGCTTTCTCAGGAATATACTTCATTTGACTGGGTAAATATCGGAACACAGATGCAGGATGACCATGATGAATATCCTGTTGAGTTTCATGCTTTGACGTTATCCAAAGAAGACAGTGAAGAAGAAATCGGTGACTTGAAAGCTGACTACATTGCCAAAAAAATCATATCAATGAAAGAAAGCACTCGCTTTAAGCACTGGTCTGATTATTGTGTCCTTGTTCGATCTCATGCAGTCAAAGACAAGCTTCGCTATAGCTTTGATAAATACGGTATTCCTCATTCCATGGCGGTCAAGTCTGGTTTCTACAAGTCCATTTCCATTCAGGAAATGATTGCATTTTTCAAATTACTCATTCATCCTGAAGATGATTTGTCCATGGTTACAGTTTTAACTTCATCCATGTTCAAAATGGACTTTGAAACTTTATCAAAATACAAAATTGAAAATAAGAATCATTCTTATTTTGACGTATTATCCTCTATAAATCATATTTTTATTGACTACTATCATTCCATTTTAATCACTTTAAAAGAAGATGGATTGTTTGCAGCTTGCCAGAAAATATTAGAAATCAATGACTTTTACCTCCATCAAACCATTCAGGAAAAAACAAATTTGGATCTTTTTATTGATCGCTGTTCAGATTTTGAACAGAAGCATGGTCCTTCACTCGTTCAATACTTGGACTTCCTGAAAGAAGTAGAAGACCAGCCCACTGCAGAAGCAATTTCTGCATCCTCACTGGATGATGTTGTACGAATCATGACAATTCATCAATCGAAAGGCCTCCAGTTTCCTGTTGTCTTTTTCTGGAGCACATTCGGAACACGTATCATGGAAAATAGTGAGAAATGCATGCTTGATAGTCATCTTGGCCTAGGAATGCAGCACATTTCTCAGCCTTATCGCTTAAAGCGTCCAACCTTGCAGCGTCTAGCTTTAGAGCATAAAAACTCTCTGGAAGAATTTGAAGAAAACATTCGTCTTCTTTATGTTGCGACAACACGTCCACAGACAAAACTAATCCTTGTGGATCAAGTCAAAGAAAACTATTCTGTCTCTCCTGTTCAGCTTCCACTTCTTTTTGCCAAAAAAGGATTTTCTGATCTTTTGTTGTCCGGGATGGAAAAGTTCGACAAATATCAAAGAGTTCTTCCTGTCATTGTTCAGCCAGAAAAAATCACATCTGTTTCTTCAACCGACAATCATCCGATTGAAGTTCTGCGCTACAACAAACAGCCTGTATCAAACCATCTGATTACCCCATCTTCTTTTGAAGAACATGAAATCGGCGAATTGAATCTCAGTGGATATCGTGCTCATCAAAGAGGAACTGAGCTTCATCAGCTTGTTGAATCACTGCCTGAAGCACCATGGTCAAAGCAGCAGATCAAAGAACTTTCCCCTGACTTGCATGATGGTGATATAAAGCATTTACTTCAGCTAGGACAGAATCCGTTCTTCCTTTCTCTGCAGAAGCTTGAAATTCACAAAGAATACAGTTTCATTGTGAAAGAAGATCATCAAATTTCTCATGGGTTTATCGATTATCTAGCAATGGATAATGAAACTGTCACATTGATCGATTTCAAATCAGACCGCAATGTAACAAGCGAACTTTTGATGGAGCGCTATTCTCCTCAAATCAAAGCTTATGTTCACGCATTGCATTCTCTTTATCCTTCACACAAGATTCAATCCTACATTTACAGCTTCGAGCTCAATCAAATGATCAAGATGGACTAGTCCATCTTTTCTTAGAATTTACTTTTCCTTTTCTATTCCATCAGTTAAACTGTACTATATATTTATTGAAAGGGGTGTCTCATTATGAACATCACATTAAATCAATTATCTGATCAGATCTGGGAATTTGCTGAAACTGGTTTCCTTGAAACAAAATCCTGTCATGCAATGTGCCAATATCTTGAAGGCGAAGGATTTATTGTTACAAAAGGAATTGCCGGAATGGAAACCGCCTACAAAGGAATCTGGGGATCTGGCAAACCCGTCATTACTTTCTTAGCAGAATATGACGCTCTGTTTGGCATGAGTCAAAAAGCTGATTTATTCGAATACGCTCCTTTAGGCTCTAACGAAAATCCTGGGCATGGATGTGGACATCATCTTCTTGGCGTGGGTGCCATTGCAGCTGCTGTTGAATATCGTGATTACTTAAAGAATCACCAGTTTGAAGGAACTGTGCAAATCCTTGGCTGTCCTGCTGAAGAATCAGGAAGCGGAAAAGCTTACCTTGCACGTGATGGATATCTTGATGACACAGACATTGCACTCACATGGCATCCTGGGCAGTTCAATCAGGTTCATACTGGTTCATCACAAAGCTGCATCAGCGTCAACTTCAGATTTCATGGCATATCTTCCCATGCCGCTGGTTCTCCTCATCTTGGACGCTCTGCATTAGATGCCTGTGAATTGATGAATGTTGGCGTCAATTATTTAAGAGAACATATGGAATCTACTGATCGTGTTCACTATGCCTATTTGAATGTTGGTGGAAAAGCACCAAATGTAGTTCAATCAGAAGCTGAACTGAAATATTTTATTCGTTCTACGACCAATCCAAAAGCATTAAAACTTTATGACCGTGTTATCAACATTGCCAAAGGAGCCGCAATGATGACTGAAACCTCTGTCGATGTTTTATTTGACGAAGGATTAAGCAACACTATTCCAAACTTTGTGATTGAAGACGTTCTCGAAAATGCATTCCATAAAGTACCATCTCCAATCTATACTGAAGAAGAACTCGCTTATGCAGAAAACTTTAAAAACACAACTCCTTTAGAACGTATCAATATTCCACAAAAAGCATTGGACAAAGAAGCAATCAAAAAAATTATTTCCTCTCAAAGCATTCATTCAGGCTTCATGAAATGTGCTCACAGTGAAGAATGCGGTATGGGGTCTACAGATGTTGGAGATATCTCATGGGTTGTTCCAACCGGTCAAATCAATACTGCATGTTTTGCTATTGGAGCAGGCTCTCATTCATGGCAATGGGTAGCTCAAGGAAAATCTTCTATAGCCCACAAAGGAATGCAATATGCTGGTAAAATTCTTGCACAGGCAGCCATTGAATTCCATTCAAATCCTGAACTTATTCAAAAAGCTAAGGATGAGTTCAATCAACGTCTTGGACAGGATGTTTATCAGTGCCTGATTCCAAAAGATGTCAAGCCACATTTAATTGACTAAAGTAAAAGCCTTCACTTTGTGAAGGCCCTTTTTACATAGTTTCTCTTCGGTTTCTCTCAATTTCAAGATACATATCGACGTAAATCTTATGCATAAATGAAATGATTGTTTTTCTAAGCAGCGTTTTTGCAGCAGACTGCGTTACTCCTATTTCAGGAAGTTCATCTTTAATACCAAACACATATTCACCAACATTCAGTATCTCCTCTCTTAAATACTGATAGGCAACATAATCTTCGTATACCTCCGCATGCATTTCAAACAACATCCGTATATTTTCCAGTGAAAGCACGCTCTTTGCGACAACTAGAAAAATCAGACGAACAATGTGTTCGCGATAATAACGCTTTTTAACTGATTTTGAAACAACACCTTGTTTAACATAATTACTGATCATGGATCCTGTTATTTCCATGCCTGGAACATGCTTAAAACAATCATTGATGTACTGAACTGTCTGTTCCAAGTACAACCCTACATCTGGAATCATTTCATATTCAGGAAGACGAAAACGTTTTACTTTTGTTAAAATTTGTGAATTTACTGTATTTTCCATATATTCATTCTACTTTTCCCCTATCTTTTCGTCAAGCTTTCAGTTCAGCTTTTCACAACAGCCAAATTCAAGGCAACTCATAACTCTTTTAAAATTATTCTCAAGTCTTTCTTGGAATCTCGTTTTATCAAGTACAATTTTCCGCAAATTTTGTCATGTATGATTTAATTGCTTTGATACGTGAAACTACCTAAAAAACTGTGGTAAAACAATTCAGTAAAGAATGGATTGTTATTTTAACAATTAGCCTATCTGATGGAAACCTATATAGACGATTCTAGTCCACGATCAACATTCCTAGATGGCAGAAAAAAGAGCGCTCAATGAACTGAGCACTCTCTTTTTTATTGAATCACACAGATAAATAAACGAATTATTTTAATTCCGGATCTCTTTCATCCAATCGATTTCCATCAAGATAGTATCTTGTTTCTTTAACAATCAGCTTGCTCAAAAGCAGAATCGCAATTAAATTTGGAATAGCCATCAAAGCATTCATAGCATCAGCAATCTTCCATACTAGACTCAAATTCAACACTGTACCTAAAAATGCAACTACAATCCAAAGAACACGGTATGGTATTTTTGCCTTGTTACCAAACAAATAGACTAAACATCGTTCACCATAATAATTCCAGCCTAAAATCGTTGAGAAGGCAAAGGTCATGACACCAAAGACAAGGAGCGGAGTTCCAATATATGGAATCTGTGCAAATGCCAGTGAAGCCAGCTGCCCACCTTCTAAACCAACACTGCTGATTGCCTCATTGGCGATAATGCTTGAGACAAGCACTAAGCCAGTCATTAAACACACAACAACTGTATCCCAGAAAACACCCGTTGCACTAATCAAAGCTGTACGCACTGAATTTCTGCTTTGTGATGCAGCAGCCACAATTGGTGCTGATCCAAGTCCTGATTCATTTGAGAAAAGCCCACGTGCAATTCCATATCGAGCTGCAACCATAATGGTTGAACCCACAAATCCTCCAAATGCAGCCCTCGGTGTAAACGCACTTGTCACAATCAGCATAATGGCCTGGCCAAGAACAGCTCGGTTGTAAAATAAAATATATCCACAGCCAACAATATATAAGAAAGACATCAGCGGAACCAGTTTTTCACATACTTTTGAAATGGATTTTACTCCACCAAGTACAACAAGTGCAGTCAAAGCAGATGTCAATACTCCTGTGACAATTACTGGCACCTTGTAGTTTGTCAGAAGCACATCTGCAATTGCGTTAGATTGTACTCCGCATCCAATCCCAAAAGAGCACAAACCTGCAAGAACCGCAAATGCTATCCCCAGAGGTTTTAAATTCAAATGCTCCAGTGCAGTCATTGCCCCACCAATGTAGGAACCATCATCCATTTTTTTACGATATTTGATGGCGATAAGGCTTTCTGCATATTTTGTCGCAATCCCAAAAATACCCACAATCCACGTCCAGAACACTGCTCCTGGTCCACCTGAAACAATTGCCGTTGCAACACCAATAATGTTACCAGTACCAATTGTTGATGCAAGCGCGGTTGTCAATGCCGCAAATGAACTGATTTCCCCTTCTGCATCAGGATCTTTTGTAACAGATAATTTTATTCCATTGAATGTGTATTTCTGCATAAATCCTGTTTTCCATGTAATCCACAAATGTGTTCCAGTCAATAGAACAATCATTGGAGGACCCCACAAAATATCATTTAAAAAAACAATAAAATTCTCAAACATTACCATAAACTTCACCTATCTCAATTACGAATATCATATCATGATTCTACCAAATGGCCATAAAAACAAATCAAAAATTGTAAATAGTATCTATTTTTACCCCATCTTTTGGGAAATAACCTCATTTCCCAAGCATAAATTTATCTTAATCTAGCTAATTCTATTTAATACTTTTCAATTAATTAATCAAAAATCATCCTTTTTCTATTAGAGAAATTTATATTTTTAATAACGATTATTATTATCTATATAATAATTTAGCTAAATTCCATGGTTCCAATAATTCATTAATATAACTTATTCAGCAAAGATATTATATTTTTTACCAATCACATAAACAGGAATCAGTCATGTTCCTAACAGCAAGAATGAAATGTAAAAACCACTGAATTCAATATGGATAATTGAATTCAAAAGAAAAACAAGAACCAGTGTTAAAACCAAGATCAGGCAAGACCAGATTCTTAAGTAATTTGAAATCAAGGAATTAGCAGTAGAGAAATGCTTGGCTTCTAAAAATGAACCTTTATTTATGAGCACAAAGCAATGTTTCGTGCTTGTTCACCCACATTGATATTCATAGCTATAGAAGATAAAAGATTTTTCACCGAAAATGAAACTCACTGTATTATACGAATATTTGAAAGACACAGTCATCCTGGATCATGCTTCTAGAGAGATAATTTAGCTAAGGGAAATGACCACTTCAATTTTATTTTTGCCTGATTATTTGCTAGAATAGAATAGATAAAAGGGGAAGAGATAATTATGGGTTTCGCAGATGAATTAAGAAAAAAGAGTAATGAGCCCAGCTCAATTCAGACACAATCAAAAATCACGGAACAACAAGTAAGCTCCATCGTAAAAGATTGTATCTACGGACTCAAAGAATTCTGTGTTTCTGAGGCTAAAAAAGGAAAAACTGGTATTTCTGGTTTTCTTAGTGTAGACTATGAGGAATATGCCACAACTCCATCAGTGCACGTATCTGATCGCAATTTTGAACCATTTAAGACAAAGGAAGGAAACTGGTGCTATTCTCCAGGTTATTCTTTTGATTATGGTGGTACTTATAGTATTCATGGGGCAACATATGACACTTCCAATGAATATAGACTAAAAATTGCAACGCTGATAAAAGACGGTATTCTTCATGGATTATCTGATTGCGGATTTTCGCATCTTAGTGCAAAAGTAGTCACAAAACCTAATTATAAAAAATTTCTTTCGTCTTTTTCAGGACGTGATAAATTTTCCAAATCTACAGATGAACTTCATTTCATTTACATATCAATCTCTTGGAAATAATCATTTTCTTACATAACGCATATTATCGAGGGTTTAATTTACATGAATTAACCGTAAAAAAGAGGCTATGACAAAATAGAGGAATTATGAATTCTCTAGGCGTCATAGCCTCTTATTGAATTATTTAAAAAGAAGATGAAATCTCTTAAGAAATTCCATCTTCAGATTGAAGTGCCATTTACTATTGATCTTATGTCACAATTTAAAAAGACTGTCGAAATTTATCTTTCAACAGTCTAAAATCTTTTTAGTCATTAAACAAATCGTATACTTCAGATACAGGTGAATGAGTTTTGATAGCCTCAATTGTCTTTGCCAGCATGTATCCAACGGAGAGAACTGTAATTTTTGGACATGCCTTTCTCTTTTCATCAGATAATGCGATAGAGTTTGTGATGACAAATTCTTTAATTGGTGCATTATTCAAGCGTTCAACTGCAGGTCCAGAAAGAAGTCCATGGCTTACTGCACAGTAAATGTCTTTTGCGCCTTTATCTTTAAGAATTTTAATTCCTGCAACAAGACTTCCCGCTGTATCGCACATGTCATCGATGATGATAACATCCTTGCCTTCAACATCACCAATAATGTTCATTGCTTCTGCAACATTTGGTTTAGGACGACGCTTATCAATGATTGCCATTGGTGCATTCAGCAGATCTGCCAGATTACGTGCACGAGTTGTTCCTCCATGGTCTGGAGAGACAACGACAACATCATTCAAACCCTTAGAACGGAAATACTGACCAATCAGAGAAATTGCGCTCAAATTATCAATTGGAATATTGAAGAACCCCTGAATCTGAGTTGCGTGCAAGTCAACTGTAACAACACGGTCTGCTCCTGCACTTTCCAAAAGATTTGCAACCAATTTTGCAGTGATTGGCTGACGTGCACGAGCCTTGCGATCCTGTCGTGCATAGCCGAAATATGGTGTAACAACAGTAATTTCTCCTGCACTTGCACGACGGCAAGCATCCAGGCAAATCAGCACTTCCATCAATGTTTCAGATACAGGTGCACAAGTTGACTGAATAATGAAGACTGAACGTCCACGTACAGTTTCTTCTGGTTCAATCAAAATTTCTCCGTCTGCAAAATGCCGAACTGCACATTTTCCAACTGGAAGATTCAAATAATCACAGATTTCCTTTGTCAGTTCTACGCTGGATGTCAGCGAGAAGATTACAGTTTCTTTCATCATTTTCTTTTCCCCCTGTTTAATTTTTGCCGCGTACCTTATCGAGATATGCTTTTCCATATCCCTGCTTAGTCACTTGTCTAGCTCTTGCAATCGCCATGTCAGTATCTTCGACACTATCTGTGATTGTGCTGCCACAAGCCACAAAGCTATTTTCACCTACTGTGACTGGTGCAATCAGATTTGCATTAGAACCAATAAATGCACCGTCCTTCACAGTGGTACGCCACTTGTTTTTACCATCATAATTGACAGTTACTACTCCACATCCGATATTGACTTTGCTTCCAATTTCGCAATCACCTAAATAAGTAAGATGTGCACATCGGCTATCATACCCCATGTGGTTGTTTTTAAATTCAACAAAGTTTCCAATTCGGTTCTTTGACTCAACGAGTGAATGCATACGAATGTGAGCGAATGGTCCCACCTTAATTTCATCTTTCAGCTCACTGTCAATAATACGTGATGCATCAATTGTACAATTCTTTCCAATTACTGCATTTTCAAGCCAGCTATTTGGCATGATGACCGTTCCATCTCCAACATAGGTTTTTCCTGTCAATGTCACATTTGGATACAGTGTTACATCATGGCCAAATGTGACATCACTCCCCACATAAGTCACATCCGGATTGATAAAGGTTACTCCTGCTCGCATCCATTTTTCATTGATTTTAGCTCGCATCCATTTATCCGCCAATGACAATTCATAGCAATCATTAACTCCTGCAACTTCATCATTATTTGCAGCGATTGTTGCTTTTACAACCAGTCCATTTCGATTGAAAATTTCAACTAGGTCAGTGATGTAATACTCCTTTTGAGCATTGTTGTTTTCGATATCTTTCAAATGCTTGAATAGTTTTTCATTGTTGAAACAGTAAATGCCTGTATTGATTTCACGAATTGCCTTTTCTTCTTCTGTGCAGTCCTTGAATTCAACGATTCGATCAATAGTTCCATCTTCCTTGCGGACAATTCGACCATAGGATCTTGCATCTTCAACGATCGCACTCAATACAACCATATCTGCATGTTCACATTCTTCCAGCAGCTGCTGAAGTGTTTCGCTTTGAATACATGGACAGTCTCCATTGATTACTAATGTCAAGCCCTGTTCACCCTCAAGCTGTTTCGCCTGCATGACTGCATGACCAGTTCCCATCTGAGGCATCTGAAGTGCAAATTCACATTCATTCTGCATAGCTTCTTCAACAATTTCGTGTCCATAACCAACAACAGTAACAATTCTTTCTACTGAAGCTTTTCTACATTGATCAATAATGTGAGAAATCATTGGTTTCCCACAAACTTGATGCATGACTTTTGGCAATTCAGAATGCATGCGCGTTCCTTTGCCTGCAGCCATTAAGATTGCTGATTTCATATCTTAATCCTCCACGTACCTATTTTACTCAAATTAAACTGATAAAAAAAGCCCTAAATCCTTTTTTAAGTACTTTTATCTCTCAATTTTCCTCCATTCACAAAAAGGAACTAATCCTTTAGTTCCTTTCTTGGCTGAATGATTCTCGTTTTGCGTACAAAACATCCTTTTTTCCTAAAATGTTCACTCGCTCTATTTAACAATTCTTTATCTTTTGTAATAGCAAATACCGTTGATCCTGATCCGGACATTAAAGCTCCATCGAATCCAAAATCTTCCAGCTCATGTTTAATCTCTCGAATTTGCGGAACTAGTTCGAAAGCAGTCTGTTCCAATGAGTTTCCTAAAGCTCCAATCAACTGATAATAATTTCCGTTTTCTAATGCATCGCGTATTGCTCTGATATTTGGATGTCTAAGCGTCTTAAAATTCAGACTTTCGAATGCTTTTTTTGTAGATACTCCTCGATATGGCTTGGCCAAAAACAAATAGAAATCACTGTTCAGTTCAAAAAAATCCATCTTTTCGCCAATGCCACTGACCTGTGCTGGCTGCTCCATATAACAGAAAGGAACATCAGCTCCCACTTTTTTTGCAAGCTGAATCATCGTTTCATCGTCAGTTTCAAGATTTAATAATTCTCTGACCATGTGCATGACTGCTGCTGCATCACTGCTTCCTCCGGCAAGACCAGCCTGTGATGGAATGTGCTTCATTAAACCAATTTCAAAGTTTTGCATAAACCCAAAATGTTCACGCATGACACTCACTGCTTTAAGCATAGTGTTTTTATCGTCTGTTGGAAGATAACTTGCGTTTGAGTGAAATGACATCGTTTCACTTAGATTGACTTCACATAAATCATAAAAATCAATTGGAACCATGATCATGTTTAATTCATGATATCCATCTTCTCTTCGTTCAACAACATCCAACCCAAGGTTAATTTTAGCGTATGCTCTTCTTTTCATCCTGAACTCCTTTCAAACGAATGAAATCTTCCATTGTACATGTTTCTGCACGTGCAGACAGTTCAATTCCTGCTTCATTCAAAATCGCTTGTGCAAGTTCACTGTCTTTTAGATATTCACGATAATTGTTGTAAATCGTCTTTCTTCTTTGTTTGAAGCACGCTTTTACCATTTCAAAAAATCCTTGTTCATCTTCAATGTTGAGCGGTGTTTTCTTGACTTTAAACTGTATAACCGCTGAATCCACATTCGGTTTAGGGTTAAAAATCGTTCTAGGAATCTTCATGACTGGCACACAATCATAATAAACTGAAGAAATAATACTTAACGCATTGTAGTCTTTTGTAGAAACCTTTGCAGTGAAGCGATCAGCAACTTCTTTCTGCATCATCACGGTAATTGCATTTAGAGGAACTTTCGCTTCAAAGATTTTGAACAGCAGCGCTGTTGTAATGTAATATGGAAGATTCGCTGCAATAACAACTTTCCCATATTTTTCTTTTAATTCAGTCACTTTGGACTTTAAATCACAGTTCAAAAAATCTTCAAAAATGATTTCTACATTCTCATACTCTTCCAAAGAATAGGCTAAGACATCTTTTAGTCGCTCATCTATTTCATAACATGTGACATGTTTTGCACGCAAAGCCAGCTGTTCTGTCAGAGCTCCTATTCCTGGGCCAATCTCAATGGCAGCTCCATCGTGACACTGTGAACTTTCAGCTATTTTTTCCACGATACGCGGTTCAATAATAAAGTTCTGTCCAAATGTCTTTTTCGCATTTAAGTCAAATCGCTGCAGAATCTCATTGGTTCTTGCAACTGTCGCTATTGGTTTATTCATACAGCCCTCCGGCAAATTTCTTCTATTTCTTCATAACGGATACCTGCCATGCACAGGCGTTTATATAATGTCTTGGCATTGCAATGGCCCAGGCGGAAGTGTCTAGATACTTTTTCTCTTAAAGATGCACTGTCTTGTTTTCCAGACAACCCCAATGACTGATATTGTTCTAAGGATAAGACTGCTTCTCTGTCCTGCTCAAAAGTCACACTGCTTCTAAGAGCTTCTTCCAGCACTTCTTTACAGGCGTGTTCAACTCCAACTTTTTTTTCTGTTTTCGCCAGCTCTTTAGGTACAAATGCATTCTTGCAGCTTTTGACTCTCTGATTGATCTGTTTGCGTATGCTTTCGCCAGGATAATCTGGGTCTGTAAATATGATGACTCCTCGTTTTTCATTCATTTTCTCAATCAGCTGAAGAGTGCTTTCTGACAAACAGGTTCCATGAGTTTCAATTGTATCACAGTCAAAATAACTCTTTAGTACAGCCGTATCATTTTTCCCTTCAACAACAATAACTTCCTGTATTTTCATAGCTTCACCCTGTGGGTATTTTACCATACTTAAAACCAAAAGAAAATGCAGGATCATTCTCCTGCACAGCTCATCTGACCATTCTTGTTCTTTGTGTAATTTAAAAACCCAACAATTTCAACCAATGCTCCTGACAGCTCTTCATGCTGAATCAGTGGATTTCTTTCTGACCCCGCAAACAAATCAATGGTCTGATTTTGTATCATACTTCCTCTATCGACAACAAGAGCAAGAAATGGCTGATTCTTTTCAATTCCTGCACCTGAATAACTGTGGTCAGAAATTCGTACAACCGTGCACATTGGCAAAGCACTATCCGCAGCTATCAGATAATAACCATCATAGGTCATTCCCTTTTTCCATGTACCATCACTTTGCCTGACTGATTCTTGCGTTACCTCAATTTGAGAACTTGTGGATGCTACTCCATCTTTCAAAGTACACCCCTTGCAGTCAGCACCATAAACTGTATTTCTTTCTGCAACAAAAAAACTGCCCACTTTGACCTCTGCATTTCTTTCAGCGCTCTGAGCATCCCTCAGCCATGCAACTTGAACATTGTCTTCAGATTCATAAGGAACAGTTTCCTGTTTATCCTGTCTCATCCATCTACCCGCTATTATCAGCAAACAAACGATGATCCATTTCACACTCTTTCCCCCTGACTATTCATTTAGAAAAGAGTCTCTGGTAATTTTTTTGTACAGCATCCATTAGTGTTTTTAAGCTAATTCCACGTAGCGATGCGATTTCATTAGCAATAAAATGAACGTACATTGGCTCATTTCGTTTTCCTCGATGAGGCATTGGTGCCAAGTATGGACAATCCGTTTCAATCAAAAGATGATCCAAAGGCACTTCCTGAGCTACTTCTTTTGGAACTTTTGCATTTTTAAAGGTCACTGGACCTCCTAATGCAATCAGATAACCCAATTTAACAAATTCTTTTGCCATTTCAACACTAGATGAGAAGCAGTGAATAATACCGCCTTTGGACACTGGGTGTTCTTTTAAGATGTTGTATGTATCCAAGATTGCATCACGGCTATGAATGATGACTGGCAAATCATACTTTTGCGCTAATTGAATCTGTTCAATAAAAATTTCTTTCTGTTTCTCAATGTTATCCTTTCGCCAGTAATAATCTAATCCGATTTCGCCGACTGCTTTCAGCTTTCCGCTTTGAATCATCTGCTCCAGTTCATTCATTCTTTGTGAAGTAACATCATCTGCTTCCTCTGGGTGATAGCCAGCTGCTACATCCAAAAATGGTTCTTCTTTCTGCTTTTCAAATGCACGCTCTGCCTCTTCCAGTGAACAGCAAATGCACATTAGATGTGTCAGCCCAGCATCTTTAGCATGCTGAATAACTATATCGGTGTCATTGCCATATTCTTTACAAAACACATGAGCATGGCTGTCCAGAAACTCAATCATAGTATACCTACTTTCCAAGGCAGAAATTGCTGAAAATTGCATCTAGAAGATCTTCTCTTGAGACTTCTCCTAGTATTTCCTTGAGCGCAATATAGCACTCCTGAAAATCAATTGTTACTAAATCCAGCTCAGCACCCTGCCTGAGTGCTTCAATTGCCTGATTCATGGCTTTGATTGATTTGCGAATCAAGCCAATCTGTCGTTCATTGTTCAATGTTCCCTCTTCCAAAGCGAACTGATGCTTTTCATAGCGCTGATTGATTTCATCAATTAAACCCTTAATTTCATTTTGGGCTGCGCTAATGACAATCCCTTCTTCGAATTGGGTGTTTAAATCTGATTTATTTGTAACCACAATGCGGTTCATCTCTTTTGTCCTTTGAAGCAGCATCAAATCTTCATCATCCAATTCTCTGCTTCCATCCAGCACAACAATGACTAGTTCCGCTTCTTCAAGAGCCTGTAATGTTTTTTGAATACCTATTTTTTCAACGATGTCTTCAGTTTCTCGTATACCTGCAGTATCTAAAAGATGCAGTGTTACATTTTCAAGTGGAATTACCCCTTCCACTAAATCTCGAGTTGTTCCTGCAATTTCTGTAACAATCGCTTTTTCTTCTTCCAGCAAGGCATTCAGCAGCGAACTTTTACCTACATTCGGTTTTCCTGCAATCACAGTCTTGACACCTTCTTTAAGGATTCTTCCACTTTCAGCTTTTCGCTCAATTTCCTTCATTTTTGAAATCATCTTTTCAGCTCTTGGAAGAACCACTTCGTCTGTCAGCTGTTCAACATCATCGTATTCAGGATAATCAATGTTGACTTCAATGGTTGCGATCAATTCCAGCAGTTCATCAATCACTGGCTGAATCAGTCCTTTTACTGATCCTTTCACACCACCAATTGCCATTTTCGCTGAACGCTGTGAATCTGCATGTATCAAATCCCCAATAGCTTCAGCTTGAGTTAAATCAATGCGTCCATTTAAAAAAGCACGCTGTGTAAATTCTCCTGGTCTTGCAAGACGAGCACCATGTTCCAAACACAACGCTAACACTCGACGAGTAACAATACGTCCGCCATGACAGTTGATTTCTACTATATCTTCACGAGTAAATGTTTTAGGCGCACGGAACACACTGACCAGCACTTCATCTACAATTTCATTTTTATCCTGGATATAGCCATAGTGCACGGTATGTGATGGTACCTCACTCAATTTTCTGGAAAAGATTTTTTCTGCAATTTCAATTGATTCTTCTCCTGACAATCTGACAATGCTGATAGCAGCCTCTACATCTGCTGTCGACACAGCAGCAATTGTATCCTGTAGCATGAACCTCGCCTCACTTTCCTGTCCTATTCTATCACAATCTCATGAAGATTCCTCGTTCTTTATTCTCTCTTTTTAATCTTTCATGATAAATTTTAATTTTTAATAATGATATTCGTTATTGTTATTTTTATTATTTCTTTTTATTAACTGAGATATTTAACTTTACATTTCATACCTCTTGTTTATCAACATTATGTTGCCTCTTGATTTTATACTTAATATTTTCTATACTTCATACATCATACTATATATGTAAGGAGGATCTTATGGATCACTTTTCATGGAAAATCTGTTTTCAAGCCTGTTTAAGTCTCTTTGTGCTTTGGCTTGCAACAACCTACTGGCACAGTGCTATACAGTTTGTTTCTCTTTTGTTCAGTGCTGCTGCACCCCTTCTCATTGGCTTGATCATTGCCTATGTTTTAAATCTATTGATGAGTTATTATGAACGTCAGACCTTTTTCAGAAATCTAACTCCTTCCTCAAGAAGAATCTTATGCATGCTTCTTGCCATGATTAGTTTTGTTGCTATTGTTGCTGGAGTTGTTGGATTGGTCATTCCTGAACTGACTTCCTGTATTCAGCTTCTGTTTAAAGAAGTTCCTGGGTTTATTGATGAACTTCTAAAAAATCAAAGTATTCAAAATCTGCTGCCAGAAAATGTAACCAACGATTTAGTTTCCATGGACTGGAAAGAATTCCTGAACAAGCTCGCCCCTATGCTGACAACTGGAATCAGTACAATTGGGTCCCTTGTCTCTTCTATTTTTTCAACCGTTGTAACTGGTTTGATTTCAGTCATCTTTTCTATCTATCTTCTTTTAAACAAAGAAACGCTTCAAGCTCAATCTCTTCGAGTGATGCGCACTTACATGAAAACTCATCATTATCAGCGTACGAAAGAAGTGCTTGCAGTGTTTAATGACAGTTTCCAGCGTTATCTGATTGGCCAATGTACTGAGGCAGTGATCTTAGGCGTACTTTGTGCTTTAGGTATGCTGGTATTCAGATTCCCATATGCAGTGATGATTGGAACACTCATTGGATTCACAGCTTTAATTCCTGTTGCAGGTGCCTATATTGGTGCAGGCGTTGGAGCCATAATGATTTTAACTGTATCTCCTGTTCAGGCAATTCTATTCCTGCTGTTTATTGTTGTCCTTCAGCAGCTTGAAGGAAACCTAATTTACCCTAAAGTTGTTGGCAGCTCATTGGGGCTTCCTGCATTATGGGTACTAGCTGCAGTAACCATTGGCGGAGGTGTCATGGGCATCAGCGGAATGCTTCTTGGTGTTCCTATTACTTCCGCATTCTATCGTCTTTTAAAAGAGGATGTTTTAAAAAGAGAAAAGAATCAAGCATCGCTTCAGTCTTCAAACCCAGAAGAACAAATTAGCCAAGTTCAATAGAGCTTGGCTTTTATTCTGCTAATATCTTTAATGTCTCTTGTTCAATTCGATAAACTGTCCAATCTTTCATTGGTTCTGCATCTAAAGAAAGATAAAAATCAATACTTGGCTGATTCCAGTTCAAACACCACCACTCCAAACGTCCGCAGCCTCTTTCGACTGCAATCTGTGCTAATTTTTTCAATAACGCTTTTCCATATCCCTTTCCACGATAAGCTGGTTTTACATACAAATCTTCCAGATAAATCCCAGCACGCCCTAGAAACGTCGAAAAATTATGAAAGAACAGTGCAAAGCCAACTTCTTCTTCATTTTCAAGCACAAACAACACTTCAGCCTTTTTCTTTACAAAAAGCCATTCATAAAGAAGATCCTCTGTCGCAACAACTTCATCCTGCATTTTTTCATATTCTGCTAAATCTTTGATAAATTGTAAAATTAAAGCTATGTCTTTTTCATTTGCGACTCTAAACTGATAATTATCCATAACACTCCTCACATTCTTTATACCGAGTATAACATAGATTCTTTTCTGCTTTTTATCAACTTTCTTTTTCAGTTCTATCACCTATGATATAATTTTAAAAAGGCATTTTCTCTGTCTTAGAAGGAGAAGTCACTATGAAAAAGAAGTTTACAATTGCAGCATTTGTTTTTGGGGCTTTAACCGTCATCTGCGGCATCATTGTCTTGTTTAGTTTTGGCACAATTGACATCAGCATTGCGATCATTCCATTGCTTTTCTTCATCGCTTGCATTCAATGGGTATCTGCCATCAACAAGAAGGAAAAAGCCGATCAACAAGACAGTCATGTACAATAAAACAGACACGAATTTTCTTTGATTTTTATTTTTTGAAGGGAATGATTTAATGATAAATTCATGATTGGTATGCTCATTCAAGTGAATGGAACTGCTCCTGCGGACATTGCCGCAATTTTGTTCAACTAGCAAAAATTCAATAGCTTCAATTCAAAAGCTTCCTCAGTCCATGATGGATGCATTAAGAATGCTGGATATTCCCTTTGAAAAGGCCACCTATGTCTCTGAATTATTTACTGATCATGAAGGCATTCACTATCAAGTCAGTTATCGTTTAGCAGGGTTGAT
>JAFQKG010000122.1 GCA_017397025.1 Erysipelotrichaceae bacterium
CTCTAGCACACTCACAAGATGACTACTGTACACTTCATTGCTTATTTTCAAACGTATTATAAAGAATGTGATTCTGTTTGTCAAACATAAATTCATAAACCTGAATGATACTCAAGACACCCCCTCTTGCTAGAGGAAAATTTGCTGTATTATCATATTCTTGATGCTTAGCCTCCGTAAACAGAAGGAGGTGAAACTGTGAGTGTTTTAACAACATTAGTGCTTTCTGTTATAGCAGGTGTACTTGAATATTTCATCTGCAAGTGGCTCGACAGAGATGAATAAGCATCGGAGCACAGAAAAGGGAGTGTGGCGACACTCCCTTTTCATTTACTGTGAGCTACAACATTAGTTTTGCTACACCTATAGTATATGTCATTTTTTCAATTTGTCAAACAGGGGTCTATTTCTCTACTTTTCAGTCATTGATTCAGCTTCAAACAGCCAGCTGAAATCTCCGTTTGAAAGTGATTTTCCATACTGTTTTAACAAATGTTCAAGATCTTCATAAGTATTCAGCTGATTCATATGCGTTTTGACTCTAGCTGAATAAGGAAGACCCTGAATCGTCCACATGGCATGGCCTCTCATTTCACGCATTCCTGCTTTTTCTCCTTTGAGATGACAAAGACGCTGGGCATGCTCCAAAATGATTTCAAATTTCTGCTGCCAGGTGACTCCTGTGATTTCTTTTCCTTCAAACGCTTCAGTAATTTGACGAATCAGCCATGGATCTCCTAAAACTGCTCGTCCTATCATGACTGCATCGCAGCCTGTTTCTGCAAGCATTCGCTGTGCATCTTCCGGTGTATGAATATCCCCATTTCCAATTACCGGTATAGAAACAGCTTCTTTGACTTGACGAATCAAATCCCAGTTGGATTTTCCTTCATAAAATTGTTTTCGTGTACGTGGATGAACAGCGATTGCAGAAGCTCCTGCTTTTTCCATGCGCTGCGCAAATTCTACACAGTTAATCGAATCATTATCCCAGCCCGCACGAATCTTTACTGTCACTGGTTTTTTTACAGTCTGTACAACTGCACGAACTATTTCTTCAGCCAGTTCAGGCGTTTTCATCATGGCAGATCCTGAACCGCAGGAAACAACCTTTTTTACTGGGCAGCCCATGTTGATGTCAATGATGTCACAGGTCGTTTCTGCATCCAGAAACTTTGCTGCCTGAACCATGGAATCCACTTCATAACCAAACAATTGCATAGACAATGGGTGTTCATTTTCACCAACATAGGTCATATCTTTTGTCTTTTTGTTGTTGTAGCAGATGGCTTTATCCGACACCATTTCTGTATAAATCAGACCTGCACCAAACTGTTTGGCCAGCTCTCGAAATGCCAGATTGCTGACTCCTGCCATTGGCGCAATCACAATCTGATTGGAGATTTCAACATCTCTTATTTTCCACATGCTGCTTTGAACTCCAGAATGATATTCAAATCATGTTCATCGAACTGATACGCAGTATTGCAGTACTGGCATTTCACTTCACAGCCATGATCTTCTTCCAGCATTTCTTCCAAATCTTTTCTATCTAGAGTGGTTAGCGCTGCTTTAAAACGATCTTTGCTGCAATCACAATGCCATGAAAGCTGCTGTTCAGAAAGGATTTCAGCATCCTTGAAGCATGCATGAACCAAATCTTCTGCACTCATTCCTTCAGCAACCAGTTCTGATACAGGGCGAAGCTGTGCAATTGCCTGTTCACAGGCAACAATATCTTCTTCCAGTGCATCAGGCATCACCTGAATAATCAATGCACCTGCACTTTTAATAGAATAATCTGTATCTACCAGAACACCTACTGAAACTGCACTTGGTGTCTGTTCAGACACAGTAAAATAATAGGCAAAATCATCGCCGATTTCACCGGACTGAAGTGCTACTTGGCCAGCAAACTGATCTTTCAATCCCATGTCTTTGATGACTTTCAAATAGCCTTGATTTCCAACAACCAAACCTACAGCCAGCTTATCAGAATCATTGTAGACTAGATACTGATGCGGATCCCCAACAAATCCTCTGACTTCACCTTTGGAATTGGCATCTGCCATCATCGTTCCAATCGCTCCGCCGCCATTGATCTGTACGGTTACTTTTTCTTTTTCACTTTTCAGCATGCTTCCTAAAATAGCTGTAACACTCATCATTCTGCCTAAAGCAGCAGCACTGGTTGGCCACAAATCATGCTGCTTGCGTGCCTGCTCCACTAATTCTGTTGTTGTACAAGCCAGAATGCGTACATGCTGATTTGATGTAATCGCACGAACTAATTTATCTTTCATGAGTCAATCCTCCTCATTTTCTATCAAACTGCATTATCATAACATATTCAGCTGTGTCAATGCAAACACCCAGGTAAAGATAGTAAAAACGCTCAATGCTGTTGTGAGCATCACTGCCTGTGAAGCTAAGGCTCCATCTCCCTTCATCTGAACTGCTGTTGCAAAAGATGAAACTGCAGTTGGTGCGCCAAAAAGCACCATGACAGTTGCCAGTTCAATTCCTCGATATCCTAAAAAGATAGCCAAAGACATCATTATAACTGGCCAGAGAATCATGCGCATCAATGCAATGATGCTAAGCTTTTTAATATTTTCTGAAATTGCAGGCAATTCAAAAGAAGCACCCAGTACAATCAAGCCAATTGGATTGGCTGCATTGCCAATTTCAGTTACTGTTTTTAATATCGCAGCTGGCACTTCAACTCCAAGCAATTTCAATGTAAATCCACTGAGTGTCGCAATCACCATTGGATTTTTCAGCACAGAAATAAGCAGTGATTTAAAATCTGTTTTCATACCAGCATGCAGCTGCAAAGAAACAACTGCACATAGATTAAAGATCGGAACAACTATCGCAATCATTGAGGTTGTCAGTACAATGGACTCATTTGGATACAGCATGGAGACCACCGGTATTCCAAACAAGACTGTGTTTCCTCTAAAAATAGCCTGTGCCATCACACCTTTTTGATCCTGACGCTCACACAGCTTTTCGCCTAATAGAATACCCGACAAAATCATTCCTGCAACACCCGCCAAAACAAACAACAGATACTTTGGCTGCAAAGCATCCTGTATTGAGCTGGTCAAAATGCTTTTCAGCAATGAGGCAGGAATCAAAAGTGTAAAGACGAGTTTATTCATCTGTTTCAGTGTTGTATCACTGAAAAATTTTCTCAGTTTTAATAAATATCCTACAACCACTAGAAGCAGCAGCGGAAGAACAACGTTTAACGCAGTAACAAAAGAATTCATGATTCCCCTTCTTTCCAGATGTAGTTTATCACTTCTCCTGTTTTTTTACTAGAATTCTATTGTTTTTTTCCCAGTTCACATCATAAAATATAGATATTGAAACAAAGGAGTACAACATATGACAAAAACAAAAGAATTTGATCTTAAGAAAATCATCTCTGATGCAGTCGAAAAAATCTCAAAAGACGAAGACCTTCAAAAGCAGTTCATGAAAGAGCCTGTTAAAGCTCTTGAAAAAGTGCTGAATGTTGATCTTCCAGATGAACTGATTGAGAAGGTTGTTGATGGAATCAAAGCTAAAATTACCGCAGATAAACTGTCTGATGCTGCAGGATTGCTCAAAAAACTGTTCTAAGAAAAATGCTGACTTGTATGAGTCAGCATTTTTTAAAATTCATCGTATTTTTTTGAATTCCCTCTTGCTTTTTCAACAGGATACTTTGCTTCATTCTGGTCCATCTTTTCAAGAATGATTTCTTCCAAATCCACTTTTAGTGCATCTGCCATATCAATGCAGTAAGTCATCACATCTGCCAGCTCTTCCTTGACTGCTTGTCGATCAAATTCATTCGACCACTGGAAACATTCCAGAAGCTCTCCCGCCTCAATCATAATTGATTTTGCCAGGTTTTCAGGGGTATGAAACTGTTCCCATTCTCGTTCTTGATTAAATGTGCGTATACGTTCAATTGCCTTTTTCATTACCACTTATTCTCAACTTTTTCTGCAAATCCAAGCAGATTTTTGATTTCCAGCTTCGTACCATCATCCAAAACTACAGTTCCTGTAAATCTTCCAAACACCTGATTCTGATCACTCTTGATAAGTTTCACATCTGTTAGAGCTGAACGATTGATGATAGGGACAAAATCCATTTCAAAGCGTCCATCATCACTTGTGAATGTCCATGGCGACAGATAATCTTCTTTTCCATCTTTCATAGGAATATTAAACACTACCTGCGAAAGTTTGTGTGCTTTTCCTTTATAGAACAGCATATTTTCTGAAGCTGCTGAGGTATCTCCAAAACCATAGCCAATGTTGAATCCAAAATCGGCTCCATCAACAAGACCAGAAGCTGAACCCCAATACCATGTATTGTGATATGTCCAGACTCCTCTTCCCCAGTCCAGCACACCAAATGTGTTTTCTGGCTCCATGCGATAAACTTCTTCTCCAATTTTTACTGTTCCTCTTGCACGCATGCAGTTAATCTTCTGGTTGTAATAGAAATGTGCCTCTTTTTCAAATGGCGTACAAATCACCAGTGATTCTTCAGGTTCATCTGTAAGTGCAATGTGAATATCAATTGGCTGTCCATCTTTAAAATCATCCATATGCACTTCCAAAACGCGGCTTTTTCGAGTGACTTCAAACTTCATGGAGTAACCTTTTCCTGATGTTTTCGTAACACCTGATACAGATGTTTCAGGAAGATGAGTTGTTCCGCGTGGAAGAATTCTCATTGGACTCTTGGTAATTTCCCAAGGTTTATCTTCAAACCACAGAAAAGAAACAGAATCCAAACCATACAGATAATTGTCATCTATGGTCAAAGCAACACCAAACTGATCATTGCCTACATAATAATAATCCCATTCCTTCAGACGTGTAGCACCACCTTTTACTTTCTTTCGATCATAAATTGGAAGCAGTTTTCTGGCAAAGCCAGCCTCAGTCAGATTCCCTTTTTCATCAAGCAAAGGGATTGCTCTTGTGATTTCATGCTGCATGGTACAACCTCCTGTATTATAGTTTTATTGTATCATGTTCTTGATTTGTCAAAAAGTAAAATAATGTCATATCATCTGAAGAATTTATAGTAGATTTTATCAACAGTTAACTTGACTGAAACCACTTTCTTTTTTACACTTTTCTTTAGGAGGAAACATCATGAATGTACTTGTTCTTAATGGATCACCAAAGGGAGAGGGCAGCATTACTCTTCAAACAATTCTCTATTTACAAAAACTTTATCCTGAACACCATTTTGAGATAATCCATGCTGTACAAAGAATCAAGGCTCTAAAAAAAGATTTTCAAAAGACAAAGGAAAAACTATTGAGTGCTGACTTGATTTTATTCAGCTATCCTGTCTATACCTTCCTTGCCCCAAGTCAATTGCATGAGCTGATTGAATTCATGAAGCAGCAATCTCTGCATTTCACTCATCAATATGCTACTCAAATCACGACATCTAAGCATTTTTATGATATCACCGCACACAGATACATTGAAGAAAACTGTCAGGATATGAATTTAAAATTCATTAAGGGGCTTTCTGCAGACATGGAAGATTTGGTGCTTCCAAAAGGACAAAAAGAGGCAAAAGAATTCTTTGAATATGTGTTATGGTGCATGAAGCATCAAATTTCAGAATCTGCCCCTGAAATCAAACCGGCAAACAAGCCAGTTCTATGCTCTGCCTCTGAATCCTGCCTTCCCAAAAAGGAAAAAAATGTGGTCATTGTAACCGACTGTACACAAGATCAGTTTTCCTTGTGTGCAATGATTCAACGATTTCAAAACAAACTGCCAGTTCACTCAAGAATTGTTAATCTACATCAAGTGCGTATTGATGGGGGTTGCCTAGGATGCTTCGGATGTGCAGCAGATGGAAAATGCATCTACAAAGATCACTTTGATTCTTTCTTAAGAGACACTATTCAAAAATCTGATGCCATCATTTATGCATTCACAATTCAGGATCATTCAATGGGTTCGCTGTTCAAGCGTTATGACGACAGACAATTCTGCAACGGACATCGTACTGTAACTATGGGAACACCTGTTGGCTATTTAGTTTCAGGAAATTTATCCAATGAAAATAATCTTAAAATGGTTCTTGAAGCCAGAGCGCAAGTAGGCGGCAATTTTCTTTCAGGAATAGCTACCGATGAATCAGAGCCAAATCAACAGATTGATGAACTTGTCATGAAGCTTCATTATGCTCTTGAGCATCATTATGTTCAGCCCGCAAATTTTTATGGGGTAGGAGGCATGAAAATATTCCGTGACCTAATTTATCAAATGCAAGGAATGATGAAAGCAGATCATCAGTTTTTTAAATCTCATGGACAGTATGACTTTCCGCAAAACAACAGATTTAAAATTTTCGCAATGTACCTAATTGGGTTTTTGATGACCAACAAAAAACTGAAAACTAAACTAGGGAACAAAATGACAGAAGGCATGCTAATGCCATATAAAAAAGTATTAGACCAATTAGACAAAAAGCTGTGAGAAAATCACAGCTTCTTTATTGTTTGTTTTCAAGCTCATAGATCCTAATCAGCTCATTTTCAAGACTATTAAACTCTGAACTGTATCTTTCATAGCTTTGGGGATCCTGTACAAATGCAAAATAGAATGTACTAGATGTATTTTGAAAATAGGGGGCAACAACATCCAATGTTTTAGAAATTAATTCCTCTTTCATTAGCACTAGATTTCTATCAATCATACAATACATTTGAAATGAATCAATCTGATGAATTAATTCTTGTGTATCCTCCAAAAGCTGATTATCCTTTCGAGTCATTGTCATGCATTCTGAACTCATTTTAAACTCACCAGGAATAACATCTTTTAATTGTTCTTCAAGATAATCATCAATTTTGCGGGCAATAACTGCTTTTTGGTATCCATCATCAAAAGGCTTCATTGAAAAAAGACTTGTATTTGCATGAAAATAATAATCAGGTTCACCCTCAATATAGTAAACTCCATTCGTATCTCCCTGCCAAAAAGGCGCTCCTCGCAAAACTAATTCATCCCCATACTTCCATTTGAAAAACATTTTTGTTCGAAACACCAGGTAATCACAGGAAGATGTAAGTGCCCATCCTATCATCATTGAAATCATTCCAGCAACAAAAACAACTGATGAACCTGCTATAAATTTATCCTTTTTTATCATGAGTACAAGTATATAAACAAAGAATAGCCAAAGCATAAACATGATTAAAACTTCTTCTGCACTGTAATGATTATATCCACCTGATACAAGGCCAATCAGCACAAATCCTATAAAAGACAGCAAAATTAGTTTAATCATTTTTTGCATCAAATCACCTCGAAGCAATGATAGCATAGAAAAGACAAGCATTACTGCTTGTCTTCATTTGGTTCTTCAATTGTTTCACTTACTTCTGCAGCTGGGGATGGATTGATAATTGCATCAATTTCTTCAGCTGTTAAAGTTTCATGTTCAATTAGAGCTTCTGCAATCTTCACAAGCTCATCCTTGTGCTGATTGACCAGTTCAGTGGCATGTTTATGACACTGATCCATAATTTTACGAACTTCCTGATCGATTTCGAAAGCAACCTGACCAGATACATTCGAACTTGAAGCATAGTCGCGTCCAAGGAAAACTGACTGCTGAGAATGGTCATACTTGACTGGTCCCAAATCACTCATACCGTAGATAGTGACCATATCACGTGCCAGACGAGTTGCTGAATCAATGTCTCCGCTTGCACCTGTTGTGACATCTTCAAAGAAGATTTCTTCTGCAACACGGCCACCCATGTAACCCGTAATCTGGGCCAGCATGTCATTTTTGCTTGTCAGCATTTTTTCTTCCTTAGGTGTCATCAGGTTGTATCCTCCTGCTGTGCCACGAGGAATAATCGTTACTTTCTGCACCTTGTTGGAATCTTCCAGATACAGACCGATAATGGCATGTCCTGCTTCATGATAAGCAACCATTTTCTTTGTCTTTTCATCGTACTTGCGTGACTTCTTGGCAGGTCCCATCATGACACGGTCAATCGCTTCATCCAGATGATGCATCTTAATCAGCGTTGAACTTTCGCGAACTGCCAGAATTGCAGCTTCATTTAGTACGTTCTCCAAATCAGCCCCACTGAATCCAGGTGTACGCTTTGCCAATGCTTCCAGATTGATTTCTTCACTCAAATGCTTGTTTCTGGCATGCACTTTGAGGATTGCTTCTCTGCCGCGCTTATCAGGCAAAGAAACAGTAATCTGACGGTCAAAACGTCCAGGTCTAAGCAGTGCAGGGTCTAGAACATCAGGTCGGTTGGTTGCAGCGATGATTACAATACCAGTGTTGTCGCCAATACCATCCATTTCAACCAGCAGCTGATTGAGAGTTTGTTCTCTTTCATCATGTCCGCCTCCAAGTCCAGCACCACGCTGACGTC
>JAFQKG010000123.1 GCA_017397025.1 Erysipelotrichaceae bacterium
ATATCAAAACACAAGTAAAAGTGATTCACTTTCAAAACATGGCCGGTCTTAATCCTGATGGAAGAATTGATATCACAACATGGAATCGAATCATCGACTATTTATAAGACAATAGCCATCCTTCAAGGATGGCTATCGAGCTTCATTCATTGCTTTTCGTACAGTTTTTAAATAGTTTTCAATCTGAATGGTGCATCCACTCAGCAGATCCTGATCTTCCGCTTTTCCGTTTTCATCTGTCTGGATTTCATTCACATCATGTTCAAGAAGATACTTTTCCAAAAAGGCAATTTGATTAGCCCAGGTATCTATCGCTGAATTCGACATCTTATACTGATCACCCATTGCTTTTTTTGTAGTATCACCTGTAATTTCATCAATTGAAACCTCAGTGATTTTCCCATCTTTCATAGTCAAAGATACAATTGGAGTACCAAACTGTGTTTCTTCTCCTGTGATATCTTCCACTCTTTTTTCCTGAGATTGGACACTAGGTGTAGAAGATGGGGTTGGTGATGGTGATGAAGAAGGTGTTTGATTCATTGAACAGGCACAGCCACAAAGCAGAAGCAATGCCAGAAAGACAAGGTACTGTTTCATCGTATTTCCTCCTTGAACATAGTTTGTTCAGCGTTGGAAATCTTATTCTTCTTTCAGCATTTTCATGTATCGTCGATAATCTGGCATGACATTTTCAATCAGCTCATAAAATCTTTTGGAGTGATTTGGACAAATCATATGCATGTATTCATGAATCAAAACATATTCAATGCACTTCACAGGAAGATGGATCAACATGAGATTCATGACAATCTTTGCCTGGGCTGGGGTACAGCTTCCCCATTTCCCTTTCATTTTCTTAATGGCTATTTCAGGATGATTCAAGCGATAATCATCCATGATCAAATCCAGTTTTCCTCTTTTCTGATTCAATAGTTCTTCCAGCATAAGTTTAGCCTGCTTTTCAAACACCAGTTGAATTCTGGTTTCATCTTTTGCCGTTAGAATCATATCGTCCTGATTCAGCTCAAATCCTTCTTTTGCGCCAGGTTTGAATACTGCATGATATGTCTTGCCCAAAAGCTGAATCCTTGGACCTTTTGCATTTTTTAAAGCAGCATGTTCTCTGCGATTTTTCTGAAGCTGTTGCTGTTTGACAATCCAATTCTTTTTGGACTGAACAAATTCGAAAATTCTTTCCTGAGGCATAGAAATAGGTGCTGTGATTTTCACAGTTCCATCCAAAAGAACTCTTATCGTAAGATTTTTAACTTTATGAGCTTCAATCTGCAGTTCTACTTCTGTATTCTCATCTAACATCAGTTTCATTGTGTTTCCTCCAGAAAATGCCCGCAGTCAACGGGCATCTGTTATTTGATCATTTTTTTGATTTTCTTTAAAAATGCAGTCAGCTCAACACGCCATGGCTGATAGACGCGATCAAATTCACCTAAATACTCAACATATCTTGAACCCATGGAACTTTTGAAGTCCCACAATCCAAAATAGGCATCCCCAGGTTTCGTCGTTGCAAAACCTACAAAGTCAAAATCTTCTACTCCTGCTTTTTTCATTTCATCCATCATGACAATGTGTGAACATGCACTCGGTGTTGCCTCTGTATGATCTTTGGAATTATAAAGATACATATTGAATACTTTCTTTCCAATGTGAAGGTAAATCGCTCCGCAGATCATGACTTTTTCTTTTCCTGATTCAATCATCATATGACAATGTTCCATGTTTTTCAAAACCGCTTCATAGGCTTCTTTATCTTTCTTTAAACTCTTGGACTGACTTTCCTGCATCAGCACTTCAAGACGTTTTCTGTAATCCAACTCTGTCACAATAAACTTCGCATAAGGCTGCAATGCCCTGACATAGTTTCTAAAATATTCCGCTGTTTTAGGTACAAAATGATGAGTGGAAGAAAGATCACGTCCAAACTGAGCAAAAGTTTCAAATTCATCCTCTGTTCCAGGGCGAACAACAACTCCCAGTTTAAGATTGCGTAGAGCTTTCTTGTACACTTTCTTTTTGATACGCAAAGTATAGTCATCTTCCTGAAGAGAAGTAATCAGGGTGTAGCGATTGACCCAGCTTCCATTGTAGGCATAGCCATATCCTTTATGCTTAAATCCCATGGACTCAAACATGGCCGTGACATGTTCATTGTTGAATCCATCGTCAATCACTTCTCCTGTGATTTCATGATGCACTCTTTCCACATTCAAATCTATTTTAAGAAGCGTCGCCTTCGATGTTTTCGCCAATTGATCAAGATGATTCACTAATTGCTGAACCAGACTCTGATTGTCATAATCAATGCATGGTCCCCATGGTACGTACAATACTTTGCCAAGAACTTTACGATGTGTTAAAACAGCCAAAGCAGTGGCAATGATGTTTCCATCTTCCACTAAGGCACATGGATAATAGGCTTCATCATGTTCAGTTTCTACACGGAATTTCCCCCATGCAGTTGTTTTCATAAAATGTCCGAAGGAATGAGATGCGACAAATTCATCAAACTGTTGTTCATTCTGGACAATCACAAATTCAATCATAGGAACCTCTTTTCTTGTCATGCAGACTTATTGTACAATAACTCGTAATACTTTTCCATCCTAAGAAGAAAAAAGCCCTTCTTTCAAGGGCTGATTCTATAAATAAAATGGGGCGATCGACGAGACTCGAACTCGCGAATGCTGGAGCCACAATCCAGAGTGTTAACCAACTTCACCACGACCGCCATAAGCAAGTAATATAATACACGATTCATTCTTGTTTGTAAAGTGTTTTTTTACCGTTTTTCAATAACCGTTGTATCTAGTCATCACAATCACATGGATTTTCAGTGAATGACCTGATATAATTGCACAGTGAGGTGAACATTATGAGAAAGATTGCTGTCGTAACAGATTCTTCAGCCGATATTTCCGTTCAGCAGGCACTAGATCTTGATGTCCATGTCGTTCGATTGCCGATTCTTGTTGACAATGTTGAATATATTGAAAATGAAACGATTTCCCTTACGGAATTCACAGAGAAAATGAAACAGGGATGTGCTGTCAAAACAAGTCAGCCTTCCATTGGCAGTGTTTGCGGTTTATGGGATGAACTGTTAAAAGATTATGAGGAAGTGATTTATGTTCCTATTTCATCTAAATTAAGTGGATCATATAACTCAGCTGTTCTCGCTGCAAAAAACTATGATGACAAAGTCACTGTGATTGATGCACGCTTTGCATGTGCACCAACACAATTTCTGTTAAAAGAAATTCACGAATTGATTCGCATGGGAAAAACATCTGCTGAAATCAAAACATTCGTTGAAGAAAACATGTCCATGCATGCTATTTTGATTCCTGAAGATTTGATTTATCTCAAGCGAGGAGGACGAATTTCTGCTGCAGCTGCAGCTTTGGGAAACCTATTAAAAATCGTTCCATTGCTGAGTGTCGAAAACGGTGAAATAGATGTCTATGACAAAGTAAGAACGGCACGAAAAGCACATAAAATGGCATTGGATTTCACTCTTGATGTAGACAATCTAGATGATTACTACTTCCTTGTGCTCTATGGCGGAGAAGAAAATGAAGCATCCAAAGAAATGTATCGTCAGCTCTGTGAAAAAGTCAACCCTGATGATACCTATTATGGCCCTATTTACCCCGTAATCCTGGCACATGCTGGACCTGGTACAGTGAGCATTGGTTATGTTAAAAAGTTAAAAGCTATCCTTCGATAGCTTTTTCTTTTTCAAAACCCAATAATTCGAGTATTTCTCCTTCCCACGCCACTATGCATTCATCCAACTGTTCATAAGATACTCCAGATGCATAATATGTAATTTCACCTACATGTGATGCCTTTTGAAGAATGGCAAGCGCTTCTTTTGAAACTGCAAACTGAATCACATGTGGAGATCCTGTAGAATCAGGATGGTCTAAATTCAATCCTTTGTGATCTTTGATTCCTAAGATACGAACGTTTTCTAAGATTAATCCAGTAATGGTATCTTTATGATCATCATCCATCGTTACATACATATCCACAATCTGCCCTTCAAGCAAGGCATTGGCAGCCAATGCCACAATATTGGTTTCTAACGCAAACAACACCTGATCTTCCTGCAATCCCAAAAGTGCTGCATCGCTGATTTCAGAAACATCTTCTAATGCATCATAATAAAACAAAGATCCTTCAGGAATAAAACCTCTATGAACTGTCACTTTTCCCACTACTTCTTCTTTTGTGCGATATGCTGATTCATTCAAATACGCAGATGGAATCTCTATGACTTTCACATCAGACTCATGAATGACTGTCCTTTGCGTAAGTGTGTGTGCAGCACAGACAACATCTACAAGATCAAGACGCTGACTGATTTTCTGCTCCATCATTTTAGGGACAATCCTCCATAAACAGCCAGTACACAAAAACAACACAACAACACCATAAAACCATTTTCTTTTCTTCATAATAAACCTCCTGTACAATTATTGTACAAAAAAGTCTGAAACCTAAAGAAAATCGGGATTTCTCCCGATTTTTTATTTAATAGTTCTCCCGAAACAATGAAAAGTCATGAAAACAGATTGTCAACTTGAAAAAAAGTAAAGTTTATGGTAAGATAGTACCACATAAAAAGAAGAAGTTTCTTGGCATATCGGTATACTAAATTGAATAGTAGAATGTATGCTTGAAGCTTCTTCTTTTTGTTTCTAAGGGAGTGAACTTATGAAGACCATCACATTGTCCAATCGTTTCTATTATCATGAACTTGATGAAAAAGATGCGTCAGCTATCAAGAATGATCTGGTGCTGTATAACTCTATGCTTCATAAAGCGTACAAAATGCTCACTTTGAAAAACAAAG
>JAFQKG010000124.1 GCA_017397025.1 Erysipelotrichaceae bacterium
TGAAGCTGGCTAATGTCACTGTCAACAGAAAAATGCTGTCTGAAATCGCTATTCATGATGAACAGGGATTTGCAGCAATCGTTGAAGTTGCAAAGAAAGCTCTTAACGCTTAATCAATGAAAAAATGATGGTCAGAGAAAGTAATCTCTGACCATTTTTTATTTAACTAGCAAGTTCATGAACCTTTCTGTGAAAAGAGTATCGTTGACTTTAGTCAGTACATAAGCGTTAGGCTTTCCAACATTCGGACATGCTTCATAGGTGCTTCCTTCTTTATAGAAAATAACCTGACCGTAGGTAGAATTCTGCTCAGTACAGCATTCACAATAACATGCTGCCTGTTCAACAACAAATCCATCCCATAAAGCTGCAGCCATGGCAATTGCATCCGGCAGATCAACCATATGCTGATTTCTTGTTCGAAGGTTAAACTGCAATAGTTCGCTAGTGGCTCTTTCAAGGAATTTTCCTGCTTTTGAACCATTTGCTAAAGCTTCAAGTTCAGCTTTGTCAATGCCAATGTTCCCTACACACATGTCAAAGCCAGCGATTGTCACTGGTGCACCGCATTCAAGCATGAGTGCATAGGCTTCTGCGTCAATGAAAACATTAAATTCAGAAACTGGTGTTGCATTGCCAGGTCCAAATCCTGGTGTTCCCATTGACCAGATATGTTTTACTTTCTTCATCGCTTCGCGATCAGTTAATATAGCTAATGCGATATTGGTTGCAGGACCTAAAACAGCAATTTCAACTTCACCAGGATATTTGTTCACCATATCTAGTATAAATTCAACAGCACGTTGTTTCTGAGCTTTTGTTTTAGGATGGATAATACCGCAGTCTCCCATTCCATCTTTTCCATGAACGCTGATGGTTTCATGTCTTTCTCTGAATAAAGGACGGCTTGCCCCAGGATAGACAGGCACATCTGAATCACAGGCTTCCAGTGTAGCCAGTGCATTTAGTGTAGCCTGATGAATGTTTACGTTTCCTGCAACACTGGTTACTCCAAGAAGTTCAATCGTTGGATCAAGTGCTGCCATCATGATTGCAGCTGCATCGTCGCTTGCAGTATCTGTATCGATAATAAACTTTCTCATATTCATATTTCTAAGCCCACGGATTTTCACTTTCTGGTTTTCTGATGTCTGCAAGCAAGAACTGGTCCCACAGATACCATTTTTCATCTTTCGCTTTTCTCAGCTGTACTTGACGAGGACTGTCTGCACCGCCTGAGTGGATGTACAGTGTCGCATAGCCTTCGTTTTGATAAGAGTATGGATTGTCTTCTACTTCAATGGAATATGGCTCATTTGGCTCATAATCATTGTCTGGTGTTGCACCTAAGAAATAAGAGCGAGGTACATAATCTTTGTTTCTGAAACGATCTGCAAGAAACTGTAAATCCATTCCACTTAAAGGACGTGGACCTCTTAAGAAGTTCAGCATCTCAATGGAGAGCTGCTTGTTGATTGGATAATAGGAAAGGGCACATACAGTTAATGCTGCAGTATCAAAAGGTGTACTCATTCTTGCTTCTTCAAGAGCCTTGAATTCTTCCAGTGTTGATGGCATATCCTCAAACACAATCGTCCTTCTTTGTTTAGTAAGATTTCCAGCAGTTTTGGTCAGTGTTTCCTTGGCAGCGTTTTGCATTTTGTTTTTTAGTTTGTTCATAAATGACATAAATGTTTTCCTCCTTTATGATTCAGGACTAAGCTTCATAAGTGCATGATATACATCAGAAAATAGTCCATATGCATGTTCAGGCAGTTCATGTAAACTTGATATGACTACTTTATCTTTTTCTAAGACGAAGGTAATCGTTGTTGTTGGTGCATCAAGCAAAGTGAGTTCACTATATTTTAATTCACCCATGATCAAGAGTTCTTTTTGTCTGCATAATGTTTTGAATTCATCTAAAGCATTTTGACCCACTTTTGTATGATGAGTGATGATTTCTGCGCCATTTGCTTCCATGGATTCATAATCAAACCATAATTCTCCATTTTCATCCGGCATAAGAGTGATAGACTTATATCCGCCTGTAATGCTTCCTGATGAAGAGTACATGACACCAATCAGCTCATGTTCGCGATAATTGATCATGCCATCTTTATCAAGAGGTTTGATAAA
>JAFQKG010000125.1 GCA_017397025.1 Erysipelotrichaceae bacterium
ATGGCGGTCAATCCATCAATCTGAAGCACCTAGGGAAATACCTGAGAGTATCAAAAGACAAGTTCTACAATGAACTCAAGACCAAACATGGCAATCAGATGAGTGAAGAGCTTATTCAGGAAATTGTTAATGATCGTCTTCAAAACGAACTGGCAGCCGGGGTACAAACCATTCAATATCAAATCAACACTTTAATGACAACCAATGGTCAAAGTCCATTTGTCACCTTGTTTCTGGAACTGGATGAGCAGGATCCTTACATTGATGAAACTGCGATGATTATTACAGAAATCCTGAAACAACGCATGAAAGGAATCAAAAATGAAAAAGGTGTCTATGTAACGCCTGCATTCCCAAAGCTTGTGTATGTTTTGGATGAACACAATGCTCTTAAAGGCGGAAAATACGATCATATCACTCGCCTTGCCGTTGAATGTTCATCAAAAAGAATGTACCCAGACTATATTTCTGCCAAGAAAATGAGAGAAAACTATGAAGGCAACGTCTTTGCACCAATGGGATGCAGAAGCTTTCTAGCTCCTTGGAAAGATTCAGATGGCAACTATAAGTTTGAAGGACGTTTCAATCAAGGAGTTGTTTCCATCAATCTTCCTCAGATTGGTATCCTCGCCAACAAAGATGAAGAAAAATTCTGGAAACTTCTTAGCGAACGTCTTGAACTTTGCCATGAAGCACTGATGTGCAGACATCATGCCCTTCAGTCAGTGACTTCAGATGTTTCTCCAATCCATTGGCAGCATGGTGCTATCGCACGACTCAAACCAGGCGAAAAAATCAATCATCTGCTGAAAAACGGATATTCTTCTATTTCTTTGGGCTACATCGGTCTTTATGAAGTAACAATGCTGATGACTGGCAAGTCACAAACAACACCAGAAGGAGAAAAGTTTGCACGTAAAGTGATGAATCGTCTGCGCATGGCCTGCGAACAGTGGAAAGCTGAGAGCGGTTTAGGGTTCGCACTGTATGGAACACCGGCAGAAAGCCTCTGTTACCGATTCGCGCGAATTGACAAAGAACGCTTTGGAAGCATTCAAGATATCACTGACAAAGGTTATTACACAAATTCATACCATGTTGATGTCCGTGAACACATTGACGCTTTCTCAAAGCTAAAATTTGAAGCACAGTTCCAGCCAATCAGTTCTGGCGGGGCTATCTCTTATGTAGAAATTCCAAACATGAGACACAATCTCAAGGCACTTGAAGAACTGGTAAAATTCATTTATGAAAACATTCAGTATGCAGAATTCAACACAAAATCAGATTACTGCCATGAATGTGGATTTGATGGTGAGATCATCATTAATGACAACAATGAATGGGAATGTCCAAACTGTCACAACAAAGATAAAAACAAAATGAATGTAACTCGCAGAACTTGCGGCTATCTCGGTGAAAATTTCTGGAACGTCGGCAAGACCAAAGAAATCAAGGCAAGGGTGACTCATTTATAATGAACTACGCATCCATTAAAAACTGTGATATTGCCAATGGCGAAGGTGTACGAATTTCTTTGTTTGTCAGTGGCTGTACACACCATTGTAAAAACTGCTTCAACGCTGAAGCTTGGGATTTCAATTATGGTCAGCTTTTTGATGAGGCTGCACAAAACACTGTTCTTGAACTTTTAAAGCCCGATTACATCAGCGGATTAACTTTGTTAGGCGGAGAACCTATGGAACCTGCCAATCAGAAAGCACTTTTACCATTCATTCAAAAAGTGAAACAGCTCTATCCTGAAAAAAACATCTGGTGTTATTCTGGTTATCTTTTTGATCAGCAAATCATGAATGAAATGACGAAGAAATTTGATTTCACTCTTGCACTTGTTCAACTCTTTGATGTGATGGTAGATGGCAAGTACGTGGATGAGCTTCATGATCTTTCAATCCGATTCAGAGGTTCTTCCAATCAAAGAATCATTGATGTTCAAAAATCTCTGAAGGAACAAACCGTCATTCTCTATGAACTTTAAGACTCACAATTGTGAGTCTTTTTCATTGTCCTTTTGAAAGGACAATACTCTTTGATTTTTTGGATATACTTAATTCAGAGGTGATTGAAGTGACATTTAAAATCAAAGACAGCATACAACTCTATAAAACAAGACATATTGGAAAAATCATCAACATGTACGAAGAAAAAGGGATAACCTATTACGCAGTACGTATCAGTTATCCCGATGGGTCAAGTGATCATTACTATCACGTGAAAGATTCTGATTTAAAGGCTATTTGTTAGAATAGTCTTTTTCTTCATCGATATCCAGCACAGCACCCGTGAGAGCATCAATCTCAATTTCAACTTTTCTCTGATTGAAACTCATTTCAATTTCTATCAAAGTACGTCCATCATCTAAAACAGTCTTCACATCATCAAAAACAACATTCTGTTCATTTTGATCAAAATAATTCAATGCGATCTGTTTTGCCTCATTGACAGAAATAAAGCTTGTTTCTGCAGTAGGTGCAGGACTTGTTAAAGATTGGTTATGCTTCATCGAAGCTTCTTTGCTGCGGCTTTGAGTTGTGCAGCCTGTCATCATAGCAACAACACTAAATGCAATGAAAATTCTTTTCATAAGTATCCTCCTATTGTTCCATTTATAGGATACCCAATCAGCACATTTCGATACAAAAAGACAAAAACCTTCGGATTTCTCCGAAGGTTTAAGTACATCTTACTTATTTAGAAAGACCGTATGCAGCTGCCGCATTACCAGCTAGGTAACCAGATGTGAATGTCCAAGACTGAGCCTGTCCACCCCAAGGAGTGTAA
>JAFQKG010000126.1 GCA_017397025.1 Erysipelotrichaceae bacterium
ATGATGAGAAGTTCGAAAGGACTTCTTTTTTCATGTTCAAGCGTTCTGAAATATGATATCCTAATACCGTTAGGGGTTTTGTTATGAAGTTCAATCTGAGAAAATTTATCGGAAATAAAGAATTCATGAAATCAGCACTGGCAGTTGCCATACCTTTGATGTTTCAACAGCTGGTAACAAGTTCAGTGAATCTGATTGATAATATGCAGGTAGGTCAGCTTGGAGATGCTGCATTGGGTGGTGTTGCGGCTGTGAATCGCTATTATATGATTGCAACGTTTGGAACCAATGGGGTTTTAGCAGCTGCAGCTATTTTTATTGCACAGTATTTTGGTGCAAAAAATATGCAGAAAACGAAAGAATCATTCCGTTTTTCAATTTTGTGTGCCTTTGCGATCATGATTCCTTTTGCTTTGACGGGTCTTTTGTTTCCTGAGGTCATTGTAAAGTTTTTTACAGATGATGCTGCCATCTTGAAGCAGGGCGTAGACTATATGGGTGTAGCTGCCTATACTTTCTTTCCTATGGCGCTTTCACTTAGCATCAACAATGCCTTTCGAGCTTGTGGTGAAACAAAGAAACCGTTGGTGATTGGAATACTGACTGCACTTTGCAATACGATGTTCAATTACATTTTAATCTTTGGCCATTTTGGCGCACCTGCGCTTGGTGTACGAGGGGCAGCTTTAGCAACATTGATTGCTCGTCTTTTCGAAATGATTACATTGCTCATTGTACTGAAGCTTTCAGAGATGCCATTTAAGACAAAAGTTAAAAATCTGCTTAAATTTCCATTTGAACTTGGAAAACGCATCATGATCAAGGCGGCTCCATTGGCATTGAATGAAGTTTTGTGGTCTTCGGGCATGGCAATGCTGTTCAAGTTTTACAGCACAAGGGGATCAGAAGTCATGTCAGGCTATTCTGTAGCAGGAACAACATCAGACTTGTTTTATGTTTTATTTGGCGGTATGGCGGTTGCCTCCAATGTTTTGATTTCACAGGAATTAGGTGCAAATCATTTAGATGAAGCCAGAGACAATGGCTATCGGCTTTTGGGATTTAGCACAATGCTTGCAGTGGTGTTTGGGATTGGGATGTTTACAACAAGCTATCTTGTGCCGCCATTGTACAATGTTTCAGAAACTGCTCGCTTTGTAGCCAGCAGCATGTTGAAGATTCAAGGTGCCATGTTTTGGATTTATATGTTTACCTGCATGTGCTATTTTATTCTAAGAGCAGGCGGAGATACGAAAAACACACTTTTGATGGATTCTGTGTTTATGTGGGCTGTGAATCTTCCATTTGTGTGTGCTTGCACTTATTTGACAGATTTGCCGATTGTTGGGCTTTATTTAGCTGGACAGGCTGCAGACTTTCTTAAACTGATTATTTCCTATAAAATGGTCAGCAAGGAAAAATGGGTTCGAAATTTAACAGAAGGACATCAATAAAGGAGAAGAAAAATGAACAGAGAATATCTTGAAACAGTATTAAAGACAATGTCAGTATCAGGACATGAAGAAGAACTGCAGAAAAAAGTGATTTCTCATATGAGAAGTCATGCAGATGACATCATGAGTGATGTGACTGGGAATGTGATTTCAGTGCTGAATCCTGATTGCGAATCAAAAGTTTTGCTTTGTGGGCACATTGATGAAATTGGTTTTATTGTGACATCCATTCAGTCGGATGGTTCTTTGAAAGTTACAAATGCAGGCGGTGTGCGTGCAGTGCTGTATCTTGGAACACAGGTGCAGATCAAAACAAAGAAGGGAATCATCAATGGGGTTGTTATCACAAATAGTTCATTGACAAAAAGAAATGATTTGACTTGTACTGATTTGACGATTGACATTGGTGCTTCTAGTAAGGAAGAGGCAGCAGAAATTGTCTCTATCGGAGATCCAATCTGTGCGAAAACAGATGTGCTTCCACTTATGAATGATCGCTTGGCAGCGCGTGCCATGGATGATCGTATTGGAGCATTCATTGTGACAGAGGCACTGATTCGTGCCAAGGAAAAGGGATGCAAGACAGGTATATATGCTGCAACTACAGTAGGAGAAGAAACAACATTAAGAGGGGCATATTGGAGTGCGGCTAAAGTGAAGCCAGATTGTGCCATTGCGGTGGATGTCACATATACGAGTGATTATGATGGTGTCAATGCCAATTCAACAGGTGAGATTGGTTTAGGAAAAGGACCAGTTCTGTGCCATAGTTCAATTGTTTCCAAGAAGATGAATGAACTATTGAAACAGTGTGCAGATGATTTGAACATTGAACTTCAGTATGAAATTGCACCTGGAAGAACAGGAACAGATGCAGATAAAGTACATTTTACAAATGATGGAATCCCAACTGCTCTGGTATCTATACCATTAAGATATATGCACTCATCTGTAGAAACATTGGATATGAAAGATGTTGAGCAGATCATTGAGCTTTTAGCTGAATTTTTGTGCAGATTCAACAAAAGTATCAATTTAAATCCATTTGAATAAATTGAAATGTAAAAGTCATTTCAGCTTTTCTTTACTGGTAAAAATTGGCGTGTTAAAATAGCTACATGGGATATAGAGAAATATTATTTAGCAAAAATGGAATTGCAACTTACACACTCGCAAGAGAGTTTTTGAAATACAATGTTGGAGACAAAATTCCAACGGTTTCAGAATTTAGCGAGACTTTTGATTTGGCGAGAGGAACTGTTCAAAATGCAATTAAGATGCTTCAGCAAAGTGATGCTATTCGAATTGAATCAAAAGGTCATGTAGGTTCATATCTTGTGAAAAAGAATATGACAATTTTGCTTGAATTTGCGGGAATATCATCAATTGTTGGTGTTATGCCTTTGCCATATTCCAAACGCTATGAAGGCCTTGCTTCAGGACTTCTGGTTACAATGGAAAATCACTATAATATTCCAGCGTCAATGGCATTTATGCGAGGTTCTAAGAATCGTATCAGCATGCTGATATCAAATCGATATGACTTTGCGATAGTTTCACGTACTGCTGCAGAAGAAATGATAGCTGAACATGATAATATTCTAGTGGTCATGTCATTTGGAGATTACTCTTATTTAAGTGAGCATGTAATTATATTTAAAAATGATAAACTGAAAGAAATTCAGGATGGTATGAGAATTGGTGTTGATTATGATTCGATTGACCAACGTTATCTGACAGAAAAGGTATGCGAAGGAAAAAAAGTTCAATTTGTCAGTGTAGATTATTCCAGGATTCTTGAACGAGTGCTGCATGGAGATATAGATGCTGCTATTTGGAATAAAGATGAGATTACTGATAAATTTATCAAAGTTAACTATTGTGAGTTGAAAGATACGCATGAATTGAAACAATTTAAGGCGGCGGCAAATGAAGCTGTTATGGTTGTAAGCAAGAGTGAACCAGAACTTGTTCCTCTATTACAGAATATTGTTGATCCAACGACAGTAGTCAATATTCAGAAACTTGTTTTAGAAGGTAAAATCACACCAAGCTATTAAGCTATGCTTATTTTTAAGCATAGCTTTTTTGACGCAAATAAATCTATTATCTTTACATATTTTTTTAATTAGTGTATGATATGAATATACAAAATACAGTATATTGAACAATGAAAGGGATGCTTATGACAGACTTTACAGACCGTCTAGATTTATACAAAGATGCAGGAATGCTTACTGAAAAAGAAGTTGATGATGTTTTTAGAGTTCTAGATTTATTCAAGAATGAATATGAGGTTGTTTTATGTGAGGAGAATGCAGAGTTTTTCATAGCACATCTTTCTGCGGCATTGCATAGAAATGATTCAGGTGAAGAAGTAATTCCAATGCCAGAAGAAGCTATGAATCAGTTAAGAGATGAACCGCATTTTAGCCTTTCCGAAACTATTTTAAATCAAATTATTGCGAGAGTTGAAACTGAGATTAGGAAGGAGGAATATGGATATCTTCTCTTGCATCTTTGTGCACTTATTGCCAAGTTAACTGAACAAGGGGAATGGAAATAAAATCAAATAATTTGGTAATTCAAAATTCAATCAAATATAGGAGGAAAAACTATGACTACAATGATTGGTGATTACGGCTTAGTGTTCCGTGCAATAGTGTGTATTGCAATTTGTGCATGGGCTGCATTATTGGCACATATGAACATTTCAAACTTTAACGATGGTGCTCGTCCAGTATTCCCAGAATTTATTGAAAAGAGAATGACACGTACTGAGTTCGCAACTGTTGTAACTGGTATGGGTGTAGGTTGGGTTGCAAGTGGTATTAGTACTGCATTGTCAACTACTTTTGTTGCAACAGGTCTGACTTTGATTGCAACAGATATTATTGGTGTTTGGTCTCCAAATAAGTGGGTAGCGTTAGTAGCAGGGGCTGCTTGGGGTGCAGCATGTACATTTGGTCTTGAAACACTCCTGATGATCTTTGAATCTCTGCCTTATAATTTCTTGATTCACATGACTTCTATTACTACTCCAGTGCTTCCAATTTTCTGTTTCTTCCCAGCAGTTGCTGTGGCAGGACAGTTTGGTGGCAAGAAGGGTATGGCAACAGGGATTGTGCAGGCTGTAGTTTATGTTGTTTGTGCATTGATTAAAAAGATCGTGTTTGGTGATTTCTCTATCAGCCTGCAGGCAAATGCATTTGCAATGCTGATTGGTATGGTTATGCTGGTTAGATATGCTGTTACTGCAAAGAGCGGAGAAGAAGACTACACTGATGCGGATGAAGAAAACGTATTTACACGTAATGCACAACGTATCAAAGGTAACCTTCCTTATTTAATGGTTCAGGGTGCTTTGCATGCGCTTGGTATTAAGATTTTGTCTCAGGCTTACCAGCCAATTATCCTCTTTAATGCAGCTTCAACTGGTGATTACACAGCATTCTATATCACTATGGTAGCAAATATTATTGCGTTCTTGCCGTTGATTGTTTCAACAGCGCTGTCTACAGGTGTGTATCAGGCAGTAGGTTTGACAACAGAATTCCTGGTTGGTGCTTTGGCTCCTACATGGTGGCTGGCTCCAATCTTCGGTGCTGCAGTAATTTTCCTTGAAGTTCAGTTTGTAGGTATGCTGGGTAAATTGCTCAGTAAATTCCCTGAATTGAGATTGAGTGGGGATCACATCCGTGATGGTATGGCTCAGACACTTTCTCTTGCTTTGGTAATCGGGTCTGCGCTGGCAGCTTATGCTATGTGGTCTGGTACAGGTCTAGCAATCTTGGGTGTTGCGTATGTCCTGAATGATTCAACTGGACAGAGAGTTCCTAAGAATGCAATGGGTCCGTTCGCTTGTGTTGGTATCGGTCTGATTGTTAATATTCTGACAGTATTGGGAATTGCTCTTTAATAAAATAATATAAAATCAAGTGAGGAGAAATTTATGTTAAAAATTGCATGTTGTGGATTAGCGGCTACACGAATGAAAATGATTATTGAAAAGAATTTCAGTAAAGAGGAAGTAGAAGTATTAACTTTACCTGATACTCAGGCTGTTAGAAAAGTAAAGTCCGGAGAAGCAGATTATTTCTTTGGAACTTGCCATACAGGTGGCGGAGGATCGCTTGCAACAGCTATTGCGATACTTGGCTACAGCAATTGTCTTGTTTTGTCTCGATACGGATATTGTCCTAAAGAAACAGAAGTAAAGGAAAAAGTTGCTGGAGGCAATCATAAAGCTTTTGGTATGGTTGAAGGCCATGTTGATAAACTGATTATTCCTCTAGTGAAAGCTCTTTTAGAAAAAAATAAATAATGTTTGAGTGGAATTCATTTGTGAAATGTTTTCCATGCAGGCAATACTAAATTCTTAATCACATTATGCAGGAAGCCATATCAGGGATTAATTCCTGGTATGGCTTTTATTTTTAATAAATAAGAGGAGACAAGAAGGAAATGATACGAACAGTACTAGGAGAAATTGGAAAAGAAGATCTTCAAACGACAATGTGTCATGAACATTTCATTGTTGATTTAACTTCGGTTCGCAAAGATCATGATTCGATCATTGAAACAGTTGAGGAAGTCATACCTGAGATTAATAAAATGCAGGAGTTGAAAGTTCATTCAGCAATTGAAGTGACGACGATTGATCTGAAAAGAGATGTTAGAAAATTAGTCGAAATCAGCAAAAAAACAGGTTTGAATATCATAGCTTCAACAGGTTTTTATATCCGTCCGTATCACCCTAAATATATAGATGAATCTACGGCGGAAGAGATTGCTGATTTGTTTATTAAAGAAATTACTGAGGGCATGGACGATACTGGAATCAGGGCAGGGATCATTGCTGAGATAGGTTCCACAAAAGGATTTCATCCAGAAGAAAAAAAGGTCCATCGTGCAGCAGCTATAGCTGCAGTAAAAACCGGTGCAGCTGTCAGTACACATACTGGACCAAATGAAGCGATGGAAACCATCGATATTCTTTTAAAAGAAGGTATGAATCCTGACAAAGTGATTATTGGGCATCAGGATTTAGTTGATGACACAGAGCATCATTTGAAATTGCTTAAACGTGGGGTAAACATTGCATTTGATACTGTTGGAAAAGTAGCTTATATGCCAGATGAAGTTCGAGCGGACAATTTCTGTGAATTAATTAAACAGGGATTTGAAGATCATATTCTTTTGTCGAATGATGTATCAAGAAGAACATATTTTACGACCTATGGTGAGCTAGGATATACTGCAGTGATGAAAAAATTTGTGCCTATGCTAAAAGAGCGTGGTATAAGCGATTTTGTTATTCAGAAAGTTTTATCAGATAATCCTGCACGAATTTTAGATTTTGATGAAAGAGATCAAATATGAGTAAAGTAATAGATTTGTCATATCAACAGTTAACCTTTGAAGAAGCAAAAAAAATGCAGTTTAAAATAGTTAACAGCATTACTAAATTCATTAATGGGAATGAAATGTTGTCACAAGGAGATCTTGGATGTACACGAACATATGGAAGGCCTGTGGCAACTGTTAAGGCAGAAAAGGCTATTGCTGATTTGTTCGGTGGAGAAGACTGTACACTTGTTCGTGGTGCGGGTACTGGAGGTATTTCATGGGCATTGGCAGGTATGATTTCTCCTAATGATGGACTTCTGGTTCATAAACAGCCGTTGTTTGTTTCAACTGAAACAACAATTGAAAGACAAGGATATATCAAGTATTCAGCGGATTATAACTCTGAGGGAGATATTCTGTCTGTACTTGAAAAGCATAGTGACCAAATAAAGGCAGTGTTTATTCAGAACGCTCGCCAGCACATTAATGATACGTATGATGTAAAAAAGGTCATTGATATTATCCGCAGAAGATGCCCAGAACTTCCTATTTTGGTGGATGACAATTATTGCGTCTTCAAAAAACCTACAATTGGTCTTGAGGATGGAGCTGACTTGTCAACTTTCTCTAGCTTTAAGCTTAGAGGTCCTGAAGGCATCGGTGTTGTTGTAGGGAAAAAACAATATATAGAGAAAATTCGTAAATGGCAGTATTCTGGTGGAAGTCAGGTACAAGGTCATGAAGCTCTTGAATGTTTAAGAGGGATGGTATTCTCCCCAGTGTCACTGGCGATGCATTCAGAAAGTGTTGATAAAGCTGCGAAGATGATTGCTGAAATGGAGTTGCCAGAAGTTAAACAAGTGTATGTCGCAAACTGTCAAAGCAAAGGAGTGTTTGTTGAGCTGAATGGATTGGACGCTGATGAACTTTGTAAAAAGGCATTAGAATTCAATACTGCACCATATCCTGTTGGAGCAGAAAGTAGATATGAAATTGTTCCAACAATCGGATTAATGAGTGGAACAATGAGAAGGGCTGAACCTGAGCGTTGTAAATCTATGTTAAGAATGAGTCCGATGAAATCAGGACCTGAAACATTAGTTAGAATATTTAAGCAGATGCTTGGATATAAAGAAGATAACCACTGTACTTTAAGCCTTTTTAAAGACAAACAGCACATCTTAAGTGAAGAAGAAGCGCGTCAAATGCAGTTTTATGTTGTAGAGTGCATTATGAAGCATTTCACAGGACGTGAGTTGCTTACACAGGGAGATTTAGGGTGCAATCGAACATATGGAAGACCAGAAGCAATCTTTAAAGTAGAAAAAATTATCGCAGATATTTTTGAAGCGGAAGATGCAGTTTTAGTAAGGGGTGCGGGAACAGGCGGTATTGCATGGATGATCAGCTCAGTGTGCAAACCAAATGAAAAAGTATTGGTGAATCGTTCACCTTTGTACATTACAACGCAATATTCTTTCGAAAGACAAGGAGTCATTAAAGTCGAAGCTGATTTTAATAACATTGATGAGGTAATGGCTGTATTAAAAGAGCATCAGGGTGAAATTAAAGCAGTTTATGCACAATATGCAGATGCTAGCCAATATGATTATTTTGATATCAACGAAGTGATGCGAACTATCAAAAAAGAATACCCTAATTTGCCTATTTTAATTGATGACAATTATGTAGCATTCAAGAAGAATAATATAGGAATTCAAAATGGAGCAGACTTATCAAGCTTTTCATGTTTTAAAATATTAGGCGCTGAAGGAGTTGGAGTAGTTCTAGGAAAGAAAAAATACATTGATAAAATTCGATCATGGCAATACTCAGGTGGATCGCAGGTACAAGGACATGAGGCGCTTGACTCATTGCGTGGTATGGTGATGGTTACTGTAGCGAATGCAGTTTCTTTTTCGAACGTTGATGTAACTTACGAAATGTTGAAGAAAATGAAACATCCTCTCATCAAGGATATTCATATGGTTGTCGCACAGAGCAAAGGAATCCGAATTGAATTCACAGAGCCAAT
>JAFQKG010000012.1 GCA_017397025.1 Erysipelotrichaceae bacterium
ATAGAAAGAGGTTAATACTCCATCAACTACTGGGGATAATCAGCTCCCCACCAGATGAAGTAGATGGTCCCCAAACCCAGAAAGTGGTGGATACTTCATCAATTCCTGTTTTTCTTATAAGGATTCAAAACATCTTTGTGATGAATATGAAACAATTACTGATAGATGCTTCCGCCAAGAAATTCTTTTAGAATGGAGTAGTTAGGAACAAGATCTGGATCACCTTCTGCAATATAGGCAAGCAGCTTGCGAATACGATTCACTTCAATGTACTGTGCATCCTCTATGGATACTTCATTCAAAAGAGGCATCAGCTTTGTTTTCAGTACAGGAAGCTCATAATCCATGGAAGTGTTGAACACGATATCTGCCTCTTCCTGATATGGATAAATGTATTGATCCTCACCATCTCTTACTTTGTGCCATCCTTCAATCGTTACACAGACACTTCTTCCTCTAAACTGATGGTCACGAATCATTCTTCGAATCAAACGATAATCAGAGGTAGGAATGCGATTATGTTCATCATAATTTAGATGAGTCAGTGCATTGATGTAAATCCTGATTTTTTGATGTTCTGCAATCATTTCTGAAGAACGTGGATTGAGTGCATGAATGCCTTCGATGATCAATATGTCCTCATCATGCAATGTAACTGGAGGGTTTGGCCATATTTTTTCGCCTTTGGCAAATTCATAAACAGGAATTTGAACAGCTTTGTGCTGAAGCAAATCATTCATTGTCTGATTGAACAGTTTTAAATCAAGGCATTCAATGTTTTCATAATCATAACTTCCATCTGGTAAACGAGGACTGTCCACACGATTTTTAAAGAAATCATCCATGGAAAGGGTCATTGGATTGTGACCTAATTTGGATAGATTTTCTGCCAGTCTTTTTGAGAAAGTCGTTTTACCTGCTGAGCTAGGTCCTGCAACAAGGACGACTTTACATGCCTTATTTTGGTGAATGTTTGCTGCAATTTGATTCAAATCATCTTCAACACGCTGTTCATTCAGTTCAATGAGCTGTTTCAGCTTTCCTTTAGCGATGGCTTCATTCAAATCGGCAATGTTGGTAATGCCGATATTCTGACCGCGCTGTTCAAAGCGTTCAAAGACATGAAAGAGCTTGGGCTGATCTTTGAATTCAGTTTGAAAGCTGAGCCAGAGACCTTTTTGATAGGGAATGAGCGTAAAAGATCCAACCATATTTGCGTGTGTTGCCATCACACCATAGAAATAATCATCCACTCCTTCGCAGGAGTAAATACTGCTGGTCAAAGAGGTGCGCTGTGACAAGAGTTTTGCTAAATCATAGCGTTTCAGCTTTTCAAAGTGCTCAACGGCTTCTTCTTTTAGAACGACATGGCGATGAATTGGTACATCTTCTAGAATCATTTTCATCATTTGCTTTTGAATGGCAGATGCATCTATTTGCGAAATAGATGATCGATCATTCAATGTAATATATAATCCAGAAGCCAATGTATGCTGAACACGTACATCGGTTTGAAACAGTTGTTTGACCGCCACAATCAAAAGAAAAGTCAATGTTCTTTCTTTCATCAGTTTTCCAATGGCACTGTCTTCATGAATCCATTCAAATGATCCTGATTTTTTAAGCAGATAGTTCAAGTCATGGACTTTGCCATTTAAAATACATCCGACAATTTGCTTCAAATTCATGCTTTCTGCAAGATCAGCAACACGAGTCTTTGCTGGAATTGTTAGGGTTTGATCAGTAAGGGTAAGGTTAATCATCGAATCACTTCTTTCAATAAAAACATTATATCATGTAAAGAATAAATCATGATAAGTTGTTGCTCAAAGAAAAAGTACTGTTTTAAATAAAACAGTACCGATCATTCAAAAAGAATTGTACCGATTCTCAGCATTGTGCTGCCGTGCTGAAGAGCGATTTTCCAGTCCGAACTCATGCCCATGGATAGTTCAGTGAAATGTTCCGAGCCAAAGTTTTTTTGAAGTTCTTGCAGAAGCTGATGGGCTTGCTTGAAAATCTTTTCGATTTCTTTTTCATCTTCAACATGTGGTCCCATGGTCATAATGCCTCTGACATTTAAGTGTTCAAATGACAGTGCTTCCTTCACAAATTGGAAAGCCTGTTCTTCCATAAGACCTGTTTTTGTGCTTTCTTCTGCAAGATTAAACTGAATTAGAACAGGAATAGTCTTGTTGAGTTTCTGTGCTTCCTTTTCAATAACTTGAAGCAGGTCTTTTGATTCAACAGAATGAATCAATGTAACATAAGGAAGTACTTTTGCGACTTTGTTTCTCTGAAGATGACCGATAAAGTGCCAGCGAATGTCTTTAGGAAGTACCTGAGCTTTCTTGATCAAATCATCTGCACGATTTTCTCCAAAATCACGTACCCCTGCTTCATAATAGCTCATGATTTCTTCCAGGCTTCGTTTTTTGGAAACCACAATCAGCTTTGTGTTTTCAGATAAAGAAGAAACAATTTCATGATATGCTTTGTTCATGTACATCACCTTGTTTATTATAGCACTTTGGTTTAAAAAATGGAAAAATGTGCATATTTCTATGGGGTGATCTTATGATAAAAAGAGTGAATCTAGTGCTTCTTTGTCTGTTGATGAGCATGAGTCTTTTAGAAATCATCGCTTCTGAAGAAACAGAAATGAGTTATCGAATCAAGTTTGATTCACAGGAACAGAATGAAGCAGAAGTCATACAGGAGATAATGGATGTTTATCACACGCTGACAAAATCAGTAAAAAAGAAAAGCAAAGCAGTCATCGTCCGTCAGCACATTGATGAGTTTAAACAAGAAGAAAGTGATATTGTCCACTTTGAACACAATGTGCTGGAATTGATTCTAGGAGATGGAAAGGGGACACTGGTTGAAGGTGATTTTCAGTTTCTTGACTGTGGGGTAGAAATTGAAACAACATCTTGGCTGCTTGAAAAGCTTGGATGGTAAAAGCTTAGTGTCAAATAATGGCGGAATAAAGTAGAAAAGCAGAATCTTATATATGTTATCTGCGGAAGTAATTGACGAATATTCGTTGATGGAAAGTATCAGTAGTAATATTATTATCGAAAATAGAGAAATCGTAGTTAGAGTTTCTAATGATGATTTCTTCTTTTTTGTCATTTGATAATTTGAAATCGTAAGCCTGTAACCAAAGTTGCCGGAGGTCAAATCCGTTTTTGAGATGTATTCTTGCCTGCAGATATCTTGGTAAGTTATCTTTGGCATAGGCTTTAGGTACTGATGTAAAATTTGAAGAGATGACATGTGAAATGACCTGCTCCATTGGACAACCGATCTTGATCATCTTATTCATTGTTTGGAACGCTACCCAGAATCTTTTCAAGTATTTTATGTTGGTTTCCTGAGAATCAGAATAATCACCTTCAATAGATTCAATGATTTTGATCATTTTATTGAAGTCAGACTGCATCTCATGTTCGGCATAATATCTCAGAAGATCACGATATGTCTCGTTTTTAGAAAGAGAATGCATAGCTCTGTAATAATGAAAACGATCGATTCCATAGTTGATCAATGGACCATTGCCACGAATTGTGTCAGTTCCATTGACTATCCATCCTGCACCATCACCCATACAGTAGATTTTTTTGATTTTTCCAATGTCATATTTCTCACCTAGATCTTTTAGAACAGTATCCCAAATATTCCCTGATGTACTAGCGATGTGATGTTTTCCAGTCATGACGTGACGAAGAGATGGAGTACCATCGACATTGATAACTGGCTTAATCCCTTCGAAGATGACAACAGCTTTTGTCATTTGCTTCATTGGTTTTGCTCTTTGGTCTTCAGGTCTTTGCTGCAGAGGGATATATTTCTCGTCAGCCATGATATATAGTGTATCAGGGGTATTTTCATTCTGCTTGAGTTCAACATTGATTGAATTGAATCGTTTAAGAATGTTGTATACTGTTTGACGGCTGATAGCGTGATCTTTTCTTGCTGGATTTGATGAATAATGTGAGAATACCTGTTCACCAACGATTTTGCCTACTTTGATCATAGAATTGGAGTCTGCATAGCCATCGTAGATTTTTGCCTGAACACAGGCATCATAACGAAGTTTGGGCATCAGACCTATAGATCTGTCTACAGGGCAGAATGGCTTCTTTGAGTTTCGATCAATGTATTGTGTTCTTGTGTAAGTGACCTCTCCAAAAACAGTGATGATGGTCCTGGGGCGAGTTTGTTTAACATAATAACGTTCAATTCTCCCTGGGGAATTGCGGAATTCTTTATCTTTCTTTTCAAGGATTTGTTTGATTAATTGACAAACTGAATTTTGCATGGCAGAAGAAAGAGCGTTGCACAATTTGTCATATTCAAAAATAGAGAAATTAAGATTCATAGGGGCTATGAAATCAGATATTTGAGATTCTAAATTCTCATAGATTTGTTTATAGAAATAATCAAAAGATTGTGGTACGATATCCATGCAATAAATCCTTTCTACTTTGTTTTTTTGGTCATTAACATTGTATAAGATTTATTGCTTTTTTCATATTTCATTCCGCCATCATTTTACACGATCTTCTGCTTCCTTTGTGTTGACAAAAAAGATTCATTTTTCTATAATGAATGCATCGGCGATGAGAAGGAAAAATTCTAATGCAGTGACAGGTAGAGAGTTCTGGGAAGGTGAAACAGAACCGAATGCACTAGAAGCAGTCACCTTGGAGCTGGTTTTTTGAAGAAAGTAGAA
>JAFQKG010000127.1 GCA_017397025.1 Erysipelotrichaceae bacterium
ATTGCACCCACTGGACAGTTGCGTGAACACAATGAACACTTGCGGCACTTTTCAGCATCAATGGTGTAATTTAACAACTTCTTGCAGACACCTGCAGGACAACGATGATCTCTTGCATGGGCAATATATTCATCTTTGAAGAGCTTCATTGTAGATAAAACTGGATTTGGTGCAGTCTGACCAAGTCCGCACAATGCAGTATCCTTAATCTTATAAGCCAGCTCTTCCAGTTCATTCAATGTATCCATGGTTCCTCTGCCTTCGCAAAGATCAGTTAAAAGTTCCAGCATTCTCTTTGTACCGACACGACAAGGCGTACATTTACCACAGCTTTCATCAACGATAAAGTCCATATAGAAACGTGCAACGTCGACCATACAGTTGTCTTCATCCAATACAATCATACCTCCTGATCCCATCATAGATCCAAGAGCAACTAGATTGTCGAAATCAATTGGAGTATCCAAATCATTTTCAGTAAGGCATCCGCCAGATGGTCCGCCAGTCTGAACAGCTTTAAAATTCTTGTTGTTAGGACATCCGCCGCCGATTTCATAAATTACTTCGCGAAGTGTTGTGCCCATTGGAATTTCAACAAGACCTGTATTGACGATTTTACCGCCCAAGGCAAATACTTTCGTACCGCTGGATTTCTCAGTCCCCATAGACTTGAACCAATCAGCACCCTTATTGATAATCTGGGCTACATTAGCAAATGTTTCAACGTTGTTGATGATAGTTGGCTTACCCCATACCCCCTTTACAGCAGGGAATGGCGGCTTGACAACAGGCATCCCGCGTCTTCCTTCAATGGATGCAATGAGTGCTGTTTCTTCACCACAGACAAATGCACCTGCACCAAGACGAATTTCAATATCGAAATTGAAACCTGTTCCTAAGATGTTTTCACCTAAAAGCCCATATTCTTTGGCCTGATTGATTGCGATTTTCAAACGGTCTACTGCGATTGGATATTCTGCACGAATGTAGACATAACCAACTGAAGCACCGATGGCATATCCTGCGATTGCCATTGCTTCTAACACTGCATGAGGGTCCCCTTCCAAAATGGAACGATCCATAAATGCACCTGGGTCTCCTTCATCAGCATTACAGATGACATATTTGTCTCCCTTTGGCTGATCAGCAGCAAACTGCCATTTCACACCTGTAGGGAATCCTCCGCCTCCACGGCCTCTAAGTCCTGACTTCTTGATTTCATCCACCACTTCCTGCGGAGTCATTTCAGTCAATACTTTACCTAAAGCCAGGTAGCCATCTTTAGCAATGTATTCCGTGATATCTTCTGGATTGATCACACCACAGTTCTGCAGCGCAACACGTTTCTGTTTTGCATAGAAACGAATCTGATCGATATCAAAGATTTTTTCTTTCGTCGCTTCATCAATGTCAGTCAATTCCAGACGCTTCACTGGACGTCCTTTCAAAAGATGTTCAGCAACGATTTCTTCAGCATCTTCTGGTTTTACATGACAATAGAAGATTTTGTCTGGATGAATCGCAATGATCGGACCTTTCTGACAAAGTCCAAAGCATCCTGTCTTAATGACTTTGACTTCGCTTGTCAATCCGTGTGCTGCCAGACTTTCATTTAATTTTTCAACGATCAATGCTGAGCTGGATGATGTACATCCAGTACCAGCACAAACCAGCACATGTACTCTTTCCATAATTTCTCCCCCTGTTATTTCTGAGCAGCTACAGTGTATTGTTCTACAACAGTACCTTCGCCGACATGACTCTTAAGAATTTCAACTGCTTTTGCCGCATCCACTTTTACGTATGTTGTTTTCGCACCAGTTTCATCGTACACTTCAACAATTGGTTCTAAAGAACACATGCCAATGCATCCTGTCTGAGTGACAGTGCAGCTGTAAATACCCTTAGCACTTTCTTCTACCAAAGCATTCAGTACTGGACGCGCCCCTGCTGCAATACCGCAAGTCGCCATACCGACAACAACACGATATTTTTTATCAGTGCTGTTTCTCATTTCGATCTTGCTGCGGGATAAATCTCTCAGTTTCTTGAGTTCTTCCAATGATTTCATAAACATTCCTCCTAACTGCTGATCAAATCATTTACGGTTTGTTTGACCCAGAAGAGTATTTCAGGTTCTGCAATCGAAATATCTTCAAGGATGACTTTTATTTCTTCAGTGTCAAATTTCTTTGTTTCTGCGTCAGTTGTGATTGTCAAAATCAAATGAACATCTGGATCTGATTGAATCAGCGTCGAGATGGTCTCCCCTAAATCCCCCATTGGAGGACGATCCCAATGATTTTTACGCATACTGGCATAAATCTGAACACCGTGATCTGACTTCAATGAAAAGCTTCCTTCGCACAAATCCGCCAAATCTTTAAAGAACGGAATGCCAAGTCCGATTCTTCTTGTCTTTCTTGTTGTATAAAATGGATCAATGGCCTGAGCAATCTGATCATCACTCATCCCTTTCCCATTGTCTTTGATTTCAATGCTAATCAGATTTTTAGCATCAGAATCAACAATTTCAATTTCAATTCGCTGTGCCTTGACCGCCAGAGAATTGTTCGCAATATCAAGGATTGTCATTGCCAAATCCTGCATCATAAACGTTTCCTCCAAAGCTCCTCCCATACTTTTTCATCGATGAAATGTTCTGGTTCACTGATGTCAATCAATTGGTGTGCATCAGAACTGATGAAAAAGACAGGATTCTTTAACCAAGGATGACTTGATAAAATCATTTCAATTTGTTCATTTGAATGGACCTCTATCGCATCATAATCAAATTCAAATGGAATAAATCCCAGCTGAGTGATCATGCTGCTGGCACGATCAAGCGCATGAGCAATGACACAAAGTCCATGAGCTGAATGAATGACAGCACTGATTTCATCAATGGAAGCATCACAGCTGACAATCAGAAGTTCATCCACAGTGTCAATGACTTCATCCTGTTCATTCATCAGCAGCTGATTGCCAAAATAGTCAGCTCGATGAGGGATTTTAGAGCGATGATCATCCAGCCATTTCTGCATGAAATCTAAACTGGAATCATCCTGAAAATATCCTAAAAGATGAACTCCTTCTTTACTTTCAATTTCAACTCCATAGATAAATTTGATTCTATCTTGCGCACATTTAGCACAGGTGCGGCATTGAAGCATAGTGTTGTGATCTGTCACTGCAATCACATCCAATTCTTTAATCAAAGACATATTGATGATGTTGTTGGGTGTCATTTCATCTTGAGCACAGGGTGATAATGCAGAATGGATATGCAGATCATACGAAATCATAATCCAAGCTGAACAAAATGCTGAGCACACTCATAAGCACTCAATTCAGTGATAATGACAGGGATGTTTTCCTCAGTGGCTTTAACAAGACAATCAGGAGCACAAACAGCACCATGACAAAGTACAATACCGCTGAATTCTTTCAGCACAGCAACAGCAGCAACATTCAAATGTCCCTGAACTGTCACCCACAACTGCCCTTCATCGCCATTTCCCATCACCCAGGAAAGCAAATCTCCAATAAAAACGCCTTTTATGTTTTGATTAGACAATGCATCTGGATTTAAACAGGTAAAAACTGTTGAATTCTGTAGCATTTCATTGACTGTCATTTTCTCACCCTTTCATTGCTTCTGATATTTTGCAGTCATGAATGGTTTTTGTTCCCTCGAAAATTTCTTCTGCCATCACTCTGCAATTGGCAAATCCACAAGCACCGCAGTTGAATCCAGGAAGCTGTTCCATGATTTCATTTAGACGATTGAACCGATGAATTCGCTCTTTAAATGATCCTCCATTGTCCCGTTTAATTTCAGGAGCTTGTAAAAACCATTCTTCTTCGCTCAGCTCCGCACAAGGCTTGTTTGCAGAATCTAAAAGATGAATAACGCTTGATTCTGAAGAGAAAGGATTTCCCCAAAGCAGTCTGCCTCCTAGACAGCCATTAAAGCAACTCAGTGGAATCATCATTTTATAGTCAAAAAGCTGATTGAATTCAGCAAGCTCTAACGC
>JAFQKG010000128.1 GCA_017397025.1 Erysipelotrichaceae bacterium
ACATAGATTGTTTCATCTTTTCTGCATTGTTTGATCAAATCTCTTCTTCGATTTGCAGTGTTTTTGTCCTTTGTCTTTTCGATCAGTTCTGTGTCTACTTCTACAAGTTCACTGAAATTGACAATCTGTTTTCCCCGATAAATAGTTCCGTTGATCAAATCTGCAAATCGTTCATTCACTCTGAAAAAATGCTTTAAAGCACTATCTTTTTGATTCACATTCAATCCTTTCTAGAGTAAATATTACATCTTAAGTATAGCTAGCATATTTTTAAGAAGTCAATACCACCCCTGTGTATGGCTATTTTAACAGAAAGATGAGAAATCGTTGTCCGAAGTTTGTGTCATAACTGTCTCAATTTGTCCCAAAAATCAGGCTTATTTTCTATAACAATGTGGAATAGTTGGTGGATTCAATGTGAATCAGCTGATTAAATCAGCTTTTTAAGTATTATCCACAATGGTGGATCATAACAAAAAAACAGGAAATAAATGGCGATAAGCCCATAAATCCTGTTTTTTACTTCATTTATTTACTTTAATGTTTTCGCCTGTTCCCAAGGAAGATATGCTTTTCCAAAGTGTCCATAGTTAACTGTTGAAGCATAAATTGGTCTTCTCAAGTCCAGTTCCTTGATGATGTTTTCAACGCTGAAATCAAAGTTTCTAGCTACGATTGCATCCAGTTCAGCTTCTGATACAGTTGCTGTACCGAAAGTATCTACCAGAACAGAAATTGGCTTAGCCACACCGATGGCATAAGACAGCTGAATCTGACACTTCTTGCAGAACTTTGCTTCAACTAATGAACGGCAGACATATCGTGCATAGTATGCAGCAGAACGGTCTACCTTTGTTGGGTCTTTAGATGAGAAGCATCCTCCGCCAATTGGAGCCATGCCGCCATATGTATCCACAACAATCTTTCTTCCTGTTGTCCCTGAATCTCCAAAGCTTCCGCCTACCACAAAGCTTCCTGATGGATTGATCAGATAGCGTGTATTTTCATCCAACCACTTAGAATCAACAGTTGTCTTGATAACCTTTTCCATCATCATTTCTTTTAATGCTTCCTGGCTGAGTTCTGCAGCATGCTGAGTTGAAATAACGATAGCATCAATTCTCTTAGGTTCACCATCTACATATTCAACAGTCACCTGTGTCTTACCGTCTGGTTTCAGCATACCATTTGAAGCACGTCTAACTTCTTCCAGTTTTCTAGCTAATGCATGAGCTGTATCAATGGCCAAAGGCATGTAGTTTTCAGTTTCATCACATGCATAACCGAACATGATTCCCTGGTCACCTGCGCTGATTTCATCATGGGCTACTGCCGAATCAATTTCAGCTGACTGCTTGTTAACTTTGACCAGCACTTGATATTCTTCTTCATAACCAATTTCTTTAAGCACTCGCTTTGCAATCCCTGCATAGTCAATATCTGATTTTGTATTGGCTTCACCGTAAACCAGAATAAAATCATCTTTAATGGTTGCTTCAACTGCCATGTGACTTTCTGGATCACCTGCAATTGCAGCATCTAAAATGGAATCGGCAATCAAATCACAGATTTTATCTGGATGACCGCTTGTGACGCTTTCACTTGTAAAAAATACTTTTTTCATTTGTTCTTCCTCCATTTCCTCTTATCAAATTAAAAGCCCTTTTCCAAGAAAAGAGCTTCTTTTTATTCTCTTTCCTTATCGCTGTTAGCTTTACCACCTTGCGTTTGTAGGTTGGTATGAGTTCAACGAGCTAACTCTCTCCCTCATTCTTGATAAAAGACGTGTATATTTAAGCATAGTTCGACATCAAACGCAAGCAATTCTTTACTCTTTTTCATCATTTCTTCACTCTTCTCTTTTTTCAGTCATTTCTTTCCATTATAATGGATAAGAAAAGTACAGGTGATAACATGTTCAAAGACTTTAGTGCAGCTTATCTGGGCAATAGTGAACTTATTTCTATGGTGTTTGTCTGCACACTAATTTGTTTGTTTGCATCATGGATTTATACAAAACTCCCTAAAGAAAATAAAAGAATTTCTCGTCATGATTCTGATTTACCTGCCTATTGCAGAGTCAGCAAAACATTTAGAAAGCTTTCCTATCACGATGCATTCTGGATACTGCTGCTTACTACGCTATATGGCATTATTTCTCTTTGGAATCTTGGTTCTTTTGAAACCATCGATTCCTATTGGCAGCCAGTTACCGATCATGAAGAAATCATTCTTGAACTGAGTGAAACCCAATTCGACGGTATTCTTTGGATCAGTGGTGAAGGTGACAACAATTCAAATCCTAATGGATATCAGAATCAGGTTGATTTTTTGATTCAGGGTTCAAATGATTTAAATCAATGGATTGACTTAACTGAACTCAACTCTATTGATTATTTAAAGATACAGATGACTCCAGGAAACTGGGACTATCGTTACCTTAAACTGATTTCAAGAAACAGAAGCAATGTTCTTAATGAAATTGGATTCCGCAAGACAGGGACCAATGATTTAGTTCAAACCACTATTGTTTCTGTTTCTAATGAATCATCACCCTATTCTGCCTCAGCACTGCTGGATGAACAAACTTTTTTAAAGATGAATCCTTCCTATACCGATGAAACCTATTTTGATGAAATTTATCATACTCGAAATGCACAGGAAATTGCCAGTCATCAGCATTTGTATGCTTTTGTCCATCCTCTTTTTGGAACTCAGCTGATTGCCATCGGGATTTCAATGTTTGGTTTATCTCCATTTGGATGGCGCATCATGGGAGCTGTTTTTGGAATTTTGATGATGCCTTTGATTTACATCTGTGCTTTGCATCTGTTTCATAAGCGCAGAAGTGCAGTCTTTGCTTCATTCTTGCTAGGAATTGAATGCATGCACTATACTACTTCACGCATTGGAACTTTGGAGCCTTTCAGTGTCTTCTTTATTCTATTGATGACTTATTTCATGCTGAAATACGCACAAACTAGTTTCTATGATACTCCTTTAAAAAAACAATTTGTCTATCTCGCACTTTCAGGCATCTTTATGGGATGTGCCTGCGCCACAAAATTCACAGGCATTTATGGTGGAATTGGATTAGCTATTCTGTTTTTCAGTAATCTCTTTGAACGCACTTATGAGTATCTAAAGGCCAAAAAAAGAATTGTATCACTGTCAGAAGATGAGCTTCATCCGAAAGAACGAGAAATTCTTTCCATTTACTGGCCAAAACTTATCAAAACCGGTCTTTGGTGCACTCTCTTTTTTATCATTGTTCCTTTGACAATGTATGCTTTCTCTTTTCTTCCCATTGTGATTCATAAAGGTGAAAGCTTTTCACTTAAAGCCGTTTATGATCAAACCATTGGAATGTACAATTACCACAAAAATCTAGATGCTACTCATCCATATCAATCCGTATGGTGGCAATGGATTTTGGATATTCGTCCAATCTGGTATTATGTCAGATACAACGAAACGACAATGAACACCATTTCAGCTATGGGTAATCCTATTGTTTTTTGGACTGGCGCCATCAGCATGGTCTGGTGCTTCATCGACGCAATCAAAAACAAATCGCATCCTGCTGTTCTGATATCAATCTGCTACCTAGCTCAGTTAGTTCCATGGTTTGCGGTAAATCGATGTATCTTTATTTATCATTACTATCCTTCTGTTCCATTTTTAATTCTTGGCATCGTCTATGCATGCGAAAGTTTATTAAAGAAAGAGAAACGCTATATCAAGCCTATTTTGATCTTGACCTTTGCTGCGTACATCGTCTTTATTCTGTTTTTGCCTGTTATCGGTGGATTTGAAACGACCAATTGGTATATCCAGAACATTGTTCGCTGGATGGGAAGCTGGTATTTCGGATGAAAAAGAATGAACGACTATTTATTGGCATTGGATGCCTCACTTTGACAATTCTGTTTATGCTGCCTTATTTAGGAAATGAATTGTCAATAGAACATGATACACTGTTTCATCTTTCTCGAATTGAAGGATTAGCTCAGTCTTTTCAATCAGGGAAGCTTTTTCCTGACATTTACCCTTTTAAAAATGATGGCTTTGGCTATGCCAGCGCTCTATTCTACTGTGATTTCTTTCTAGTTCCTGCAGCACTCTTGTATAATTTAGGATTTGAAGTTGCAATAGGATATAAATTGACTGTCTTTCTTGCCACATTACTAAGCGCTGTTTCTATGTCAAGGGTTGTCTACAAATTGAAGCATTCTACACTTCTTGCACTTTTTTCCAGCACTCTGTATCTTTTCAGCAATTACCGGATTACAGATGTCTATGTGCGTGGTGCTTTAGGCGAAATCATCGCAATGACTTTTATTCCGCTAATTTTACTCGGGGCATATGAACTGTTTTACGAGGAAAAATCACAGATTCGCAATCTAATTGTGGGGTTTACAGGATTAGCTCTATCACACAACTTAACTTTGTTGTTGGGGTGCTTCGGTTTTGGAGCTTTGTTGTTGATGAATCTTAATAAAATGAGCGGACAGCGATGGATTCTGCTTGTACAGGCTGCACTCACTTCGATTGGATTATCTGCATGGTTTCTATTTCCAATGCTGGAACAAACTGCTTTCCAAGAGTATTATCTTCATTATTATGCATCCAGTTCTGATTTAGCATCGCATGCATTAGCCCCTTGGCAATATCTAATCAATGAAACTATCTTTGGCATATCAGGCAATCAGTTGAGTGCAGAAACTGCCATGGTGGTTACTCCCGGTGTCTTTCTGTTAGGTCTGCCTGTTCTTTCTTTGTTTCACATTCATAAACAAAACAATCCGCAAGAACAGTTTGTTCAGCACATGACATGGTTGGGCTATGGATTTGCCTTTCTATGTAGCTCAATTGTTCCATGGGAACAACTCTTCTTTTTAAGAATTTTACAGTTTCCTTGGCGTTTTATGACACTGGCCTGTTGTTTTTTAAGCATATCTTCAGCAATCTCATTTTGGAATCTTTTTCATCGTCAAAAAACAATTATAATTCTTGTATTTGCAGCAGTTATTTTCAACGGAGTGCATTTATTACTCCCTGCATTAAGCAGACCTTTAGTGATTTACAATCATACCACTTATGAAGAATTGACAAATGGTAGCATCATTGATCCATATTTCGCAAATACGAGCTATAACAGAATTGAAGTAGCAGGTGCTGATTATCTTCCAATAGGTTTTTTGGACTATAAAAATGCATCTCATTGCATTATAGATTACTCTGGAAATGAAATCAGTCAAAGCATATGGGATAATAATGCAATGGTTTTCCATGCTCCAAAGCAATTGGATATCATTGCTCCTCTGACTGCCTACAAAGGATATTACGTTTACTCAAATGATGTAATAATACCATGGAAAACTATAGATGGAAGAATAAGTTTTAATACAGGAAATTGTACTCAATTTACAATTCAATATCAAAAAACAACAATTCACCAAATCAGCATCATGGTTTCTTTCGCTACAATTCTACTATATTCTTTCTCAATAATCTCAAAAAAAGCAGATAAACCTCTCTAAAAGAGCTTACCTGCTTTTTAATTTAAAATGTGAAAGTATTAGATAAACCATCCCACTTTTGATCTTTTTCAGATAGATTCAGAGGTGTTCCATCCACTAATGTCCATCCTTCAGAAGACGCTGTACCTTTATACTGACCAGTAACTTCCGGCCACTGAACTCCAATTTCCGGATCATTCCATGCTAAGCCACCTTCATCTCCCGGGTGATAGAAATCTGTGCATTTATAACAGAATTCTGCAATGTCACTTAATACTAGGAAACCATGTGCGAATCCTTCAGGAATGTAAAACTGTTTTTTGTTTTCTTCAGTTAGTTCTTCTCCATGCCATTTGCCATATGTTGAACTGTTTTTTCTCAAATCCACCGCAACATCAAAGACTTTTCCTTTAATGACACGAACTAGTTTTCCTTGAGGAAATTCTTTTTGGAAATGAAGCCCTCTGAGTACTCCTTTGACTGAGCATGACTGATTGTCTTGAACAAATACCATATCAAGTCCCGCTTCATGCATATCATTTTGGTTATAGGTCTCCATAAAATAGCCTCTTGCATCACCATGAACAGCTGGTTCAATGACACAAAGCCCTTCAATTCCACCAACATTTTTCTCTACTTTAATCTGCCCCATTTTATAGCTCCACTTCTTTCAAATAACGTGTTAATGCATCTTTCCAGTCAGGAAGACGAGTAAATCCCTGTTCAGATAATTTAGATTTATCTAATCTAGAGTTAAACGGACGCTTTGCCTTTGAAAGTCCATATTCTTCTGTTGTTACAGGAAGGACATTGACTTTTCCATAAGCATCATCCATGAGGTCTGCTGCCTGCTTGAAAATCTCACATGCAAATTCATGCCAGCTGATGTATCCACCTTCGTTAGTCGCATGATATACACCATACTTATCAGATAGAATCATATCCACCAACAAGACGGATAAATCCAACGTATAGGTAGGCGTACCAATCTGATCACATACAACACGAAGTGTTTCATATTTCTTACCTAAATTCAGCATTGTCTTGATGAAGTTTTTACCATTCAAACCAAACACCCAAGCAATACGCACAATGAAGTATTGATCTAAGTGGCGTTTGACCGCAAGTTCTCCCTCAAGTTTTGTTTTACCATAGACATTCAGTGGCTGATAACCTTCAAAATCCGGATGCCAAGGATCCGTGCCATTTCCATCAAACACATAGTCAGTTGAAAGATACAACATTTTTGCATTTAGTTTTCTGCATTCTTTTGCAAGATATTCAGTCCCTAACGCATTGATTAAATGCACTTTTTCTTTCTTATCTTCATCTTCTGCAAGATCAACTGCAGTCCAGGCAGCACAGTGAATCACTGCATTAGGTTGTACTTTGTTTAAGACTTCCTGAACTTTCTTTTCGTCTGTGATATCAAGCATTTCATAGGATGCAGTGCACACTGCTGTACCATCTTGAATCCCCTGATAGCTTTCTGTGATATCTGATCCAACAGCTTCAATAGAACGCTTTGCAAGTTCATTGATGACATCATGACCCAACTGTCCATTTACACCTGTTACAAAAACTTTCATGGTCTTCTCCTATCTGTTTGAATACATCTTTTCGTAATAGTTCTGATATTCTCCAGAAATGATTTCTTCCCACCATTCTTTGTTGTCCAAATACCACTGTATTGTTTTCTTGATGCCATCGGCAAATTTTGTTTCTGGCAGCCATCCCAGTTCATTATGGATCTTGGTTGGATCAATCGCATAGCGCATGTCATGTCCCTTGCGGTCTGTGACATAAGTAATCAGTGAATAAGGCTTTCCTAACGCATCGCAAATCAGCTTTACAATGTCAATATTGGCCATTTCATTGTGTCCGCCAATATTGTACACTTCTCCTACTTTCCCTTTGTGAATAATCAAATCAATCGCCTTGCAGTGATCTGTCACATACAGCCAGTCTCTGACATTTTCGCCTGTTCCATACACTGGAAGCGGTTTGTCATTCAGTGCATTGGCAATCATCAAAGGAATCAGCTTTTCTGGGAAATGATATGGTCCATAGTTGTTGGAACATCTAGAAATCGTGACTGGCAGTCCATATGTTCTGTGATATGCCAGCACCAGCAAGTCCGCAGCTGCCTTAGAGCTTGAATATGGA
>JAFQKG010000129.1 GCA_017397025.1 Erysipelotrichaceae bacterium
ACACGTGCAGTATCACCGGCTGAACCTTTAGTCACATACTTAGCGAATGTACCGCTAATTACGCTAGATGTAAGGAGAACTGCTACCAAGAGACTGGAAGCAAGTCTCATCATTTTGTTTTTCTTCATAGTAGAAAAACTCCTTTCTTTATCATTCTTCCCTTCTTCCGGGGAAGATCTTTACCGGGCATTTCTTTGAATACCCATTCGCGGAGAATGCCGCGGCATTTATATCCTTACCCCGGAACGTGGCTTCCGAAGGAAGAAACTTAGTTATTCTGCGTCTTTGCGAGCTTTTTCAGCACGGAGTGCTTCAAGTTCTGCAAGCAGAGCTGCGTTGTCATCGTCTTTCTTCTTTTCATAAAGACGTCTTCGAATCATGTCATAGGCAACTAAGAGCACAATTGGAAGTACAACGCATACAATCAGCCCTGTAGAGGACTGCATAAACATCGCTACATTGCCAAGTCCTGCAATTCTTGTCTGGTAAACACCAACCAACGATTCTGCAGGGACAAGCATTTTATCTTCCGTGTTGTTGTTGTCCCCTTTTGTACGGAATTCAAGTTCTCCGTTTTCATTGATTACTTCTAAAACACGGTGGGTTACGATGCTTGTTCCATTGCCTGCTGGATCAAAGAAGGCAATGACATCATCAACTGCGATATCTTCAGCATCAGCTGTATGACAGATGATCAAATCTCCAGAATAAATTTCAGGCACCATTGAGTCTGTTAATACAATCAACGGAAGGTATCCGCCAACGCTAGGAACTTCTTCTGTGTTGGTATAGCTCTTCACAATGAGTGTAAGATTAATGACCAGAACAGGCGCTAAAATAATGCACATGACTGTTCCAATGGCTGTAAGAATTTTATCTTTGAGATTGCTTTGTTCTTTTTTCATAATTAATACCCCTTATCTAAGATCTATAATGCGATAAAACACAAAAGAAACTGATCCCAGTTTGAATCATTATATCACAAAATCTTATTAGTTTACTGACATTTGTTCAAAATCAATCGGGTTTCGACAAACCTCTATGACAAGTTTCAGCACTTCAAGATTTGAGGGTTCTGACAGAGTACATCCATCATACTAGTGTGATTATAACTCATTTCTTTTTTATCTTTTTTATTTGGAATGAAATGTCATTTTTTAGGAGTGAATTGCATTTTAGTTAAGATGACTTCAGCACAAAGTATGCTATAATTTCATCATTAGAAAGCTAACTATATATAAATCAAGTAAAAAATGAAATTTGATTCAAAAAGTTAGCTGGAGAGATTTGTTCTTTGAAAATGTGAATAGTGAATTAAAACCCCACGACAAAAACTACCTGAAAAGGCAATCTTTGAAAATAGAATGATGCTTGAACGCGTTATTTCAACAGTGAAGAATCGAACTGCTGATTGGTTGTTAAAAGATGATAGATGATTCTTAGAAGCTTTCTGACACAATGGCCTTGAGCACAACGATGGCTCTTTCCTTGTGAGAGTTTAAGGTAATAATACTCTTTGAATACAGGATTATTCCTGATAATAGGAATTATGATTTGATAAAGGGTCTTTCTAAGATACTTGGAACCTTTCTTGGTGATTGCAGTATGTTCAGCTTTGTATTGGCTCGATTGATGCTCAAAAGGTGCCACACCTGCAAATTTAATGATTTTTGCAGCACTTGAGTAGTTGCGAATATCTCCTAATTCAGATAAAATTGATGTACCAGAGAAGTGCGAAATTCCTGGTATGGAAAGAATAGGAGAGTTCAAGTTGGTGCTGAACTCTTCTATTTTTTTATCAACTTCATTAATTTGTTGCTGGATGAGTTCAATCTGTGCAATCAGATGCTTGATCTGAATAACCTCTGAAGACGAGTCAATCCCAATAGAATTCTTCGCTGCTTCTTTGAGTTGTTCAGCAGTAAGAGAAATACGTTTTCCTCTACCAGAATATTTGAAATAGTTTCTGATTGTTCTGATATCCGTAGAAGCTATGTAAGCTGCACTACCTAAATCTTTGAGTATTGCCATATAAACGACTCCATATTTGGAATTAAATAGGCTGTTATACTCAGGAAATACGATGTCAATGCACTTTTGAAGGCGATTTGTGTATACATTCAGTTCTTCTTTGAGGTCATGATGATGACGAGTCAGTTGCCTTTGTTCATAAAGGTCAAAACGATTCATCTTAGTGATACGATATGGTTTCTTGCGAGAGTTAGAACCAATGACATCGCAGATAGTCAATGAATCAAGCGGATCATTCTTGGTGATACCTCCCTGTAGCCTTCTTGTCATATCTGTGACAACAGGGTTGATGAGGGCAACGTTGAAGTGCTTGCTTAATAAATCTTTGAGCAGAGCGAAATGGTAGTGACCGGTGTCTTCCATGCCAATAAGAATATTTTCTTTCTTATAGGGATTCATTTTGTCGTAGAGGAAATCGAATCCTTCTTTGCTATTTTTGAAATTAGTTGGTTCAACCAAAATGTCACCATCTTCATTGTTGACGATGGAGATGGTGTGACTGAGTTTACCTACATTGGTGCCGATTAAAAATCATGATGATACATCCTTTCTATCAAATTGTGATGTGTTAACCACGATCCTTGAATCACAAAACCTGGTACGCGATACGAATTCAAAAGACTCATCTAACTAATCGTTATTCTGATGCAAGGTGTGGTGAGAACCTTTCAAAAGTAGTGAAAGCCACAAGGAGTGATACAAATCCACATTCACATTTCAAAATTTTACAAATTACTTTTGCCGTAATCAATCACGGCTTGACAGGTTGATAGAAAGGAAAAAGGTATATTCATAAGCAACTGTTAAATGAGTCAATTAGAATATACCAGGAGTGAAACGATGATTCGTATTGCACTGTGTGATGATGCAGCATCTGATTTAAAACAGCTTCAAAGTGCATTAAAGAAGTGGATACCTTCCGTTCAATATACTGTTGAATCCTTCAATGACGGTGATGCACTCATTCAATCACATTCAACGACTCCTTTTGATATCATTTTTCTTGATATTGTGATGCCTTTGATCAATGGCATTGATACAGCCAAAGAAATAAGACTGCATGACAAGAATGTGAAACTTGTCTTTTTGACTTCATCCATTGAATATGCGTATGAATCCTATTCAGTCAAGGCCAGCAATTATCTGTTAAAACCAGTTGATGAGAAAAAACTCACTGAATGTCTGGATGAACTATGTCATGAACTATCCAGAAAGGAAAAGACACTTAGCATTTCTGCATCTGGCATCAGCTATCGCATTTCCCTTCAGGATATCGAAACACTGGAAGCTCAAAACAAACATGTCTTATTTACATTAAAGAATGGACGTAAGCTTGTTTCCAATGAACCTTTGTATTCTTATGAAAAGATTTTACTTGAAGAAGGTTTTTTCTTTAAATGTCATCGCAGCTACATCATTAATCTGTACCTGATTGATTCCTATACCTCTAAAGAAATCAGAATGCGTACTTCTCAAATCATTCCTTTATCTCGAAATCTTCACAAAGAATTTGAACAGACGTATTTTTCTACCCTGTTTATGAAAGAGGGTGAAGATGCATGATAAACACCGTACTATTTTATCTTCATTCATCTTTTCTGATTGTCTTTGGACTTCTATTGTCCTTTTCATTCTGTGATATTCAGTGGTCAAAACAAAATTTTATCACTGGACTTGTTTTCTTTCTTCTGTCTGGATTTTCTCAAATCGTGATCTATCTTTGTTTTGATGAAATGACAGTTCGCGCACTTTATCCTCTCATCACTCATTTACCTCTGATAATCCTGCTGATGAAGAAGTACCATAAATCATTTCTTACTTCATTTGCTTCAGTTACATCTGCCTATCTGTGCTGTCAGACTGCAGAATTTCAAATCAACAAGCTGCCATTTTAGAACAATCGAAAAAAAGCCAACTGAATTGGGGTTTTACACCCCAACTTCAATTGGCTTCTGATTTCTCTTGACCCCCAACTAATTTAGAGAGCCAAAAAAAGACCATCGACTTTGTCGATAGTCTGAGCCATCCTAAAAGGATGGCTATTGAGCTTCATTCATTGCTTTTCGTACAGTTTTTAAATAGTTTTCAATCTGAATGGTGCATCCACTCAGCAGATCCTGATCTTCCGCTTTTCCGTTTTCATCTGTCTGGATTTCATTCACA
>JAFQKG010000130.1 GCA_017397025.1 Erysipelotrichaceae bacterium
GTTTTGAATGCATAGGAGCTTTCTTCGAGATTTCCTACACGGGACTTAACAATACGAGCATCATAATCGACAAAGATAGTTTGTATGTAACTATGAAGCTTCAAATCAGCGATGCGTTTAAGCTGATCATCTCGAGTGATCTGCACATGAACAAGACCAGATCTTAATGGGTTGCCGACATCATTGATTTTTTCATAAGCATTCATAACTGAATCACATGCTTCATCTCCAATGACATGGACTGCAGCACCCATATCATGATCTTTTGCTTTTTTTAGAAAGGCTTCAAGCTGTGCTTGAGGGATAACAATCATACCTTTTTCAGAAGGTGAATCTTCATAAGGACGTGAAAGGGCAGCTGTGCGGGCGCCTAAAGAACCGTCCTGAAGCAGTTTTAAAGGTCCCATTGATAGAAAGCCGCTGTGATAATGACGACGTTCATCATTCAGAAATTCTTCAAATCTTCGCATAGATAGAAATTGACACTGTTCATGAAGGCGCACTTTTAACTGCTGTTTCTGATCGAGATTGATGAGTGCCTGAAGCACTTTATCATAGTGTGGAGTCAATGTAATGAAATCGTCTGATTGAACAGAGGTAATACCATACTGATGACAGAATTCTGCACCTTTGATGAACAACTCTTCAATTTCTTCGATGGATACTTCTCCTTTAGCGGCTTTGATTAATTCATTGGCATTTTCTGTAACCCATCCTGTTTCAAAGTTGATTGTTCCACCTTTAACAACTGTGGATTCTGTAACATCTGCTTTTTCAAAGGCCATGGAATTGACACAAATCATATGACCACAGCATCTTGTCAACATCACAGGATGATTTGGACAAACTCTATCCAGTTCCTGTTTGCTCAGCATTTTGCCATCTTTGAAATTATCCTGATTGAATCCTCTTCCAGTGATCCATGTTCCTTCTGGAAGGGTTTCTGCTTTCTTTTTAACCATTTCAAGAATTTCATCAGAGCTGCGTGCTTGAGTCAAATCCAGATTCGCAAGAAAAGAACCTATGTTTAACAGATGCATATGAGAATCATTGAATCCAGGAAGAACACACTTCCCATTTAAATCAATCACTGTATCTGCCAACTGTGAAGCAGTTTCATCATTTCCTGTATAAATAAAACGATTGTTTTCAATGACAAAAGCAGTACAGTTTTGATCATGTGGACTGACGATGCCATGAATAAATGCTGTTTTCATAAAGAAATCCTCCAAATAGACAAAAGGAAGCTGTTTTCAGCTTCCTTATTCTGAATCAGATTCAGGTGATGCCTCAGTATCCTGATCAACACTTCCTTCAGAAGGCAGATAGAAAATCTGTTCCCCTTCTTTTGAAAGCATGTAGTTGCCGCGTGCATAAGATTGCACATAATTTGGATCCTGAAGCTTTTCCTGCTGAGAAGTCAGCTGTTCATTTTCAGCTTGAATCGTTTCCAGACGCTGTTTGACATCATCCAGCTGATTCTTCAGTTCCATAGTGTTCATTACTTCACGAGCTACCCCGTAAATCATGAAACAGGATACCGCAATCACGACAAAACTAATCGCTCTCAGGACAGGACCTTTGATTCTTCTTCGCTTTGTCTTTTTTGTTGGAGCTTGAGCCAAACAAAGCCCTCCTTTTCTTCCGCATTTTTATTATACAGAAGATATTTGAAAAGACAAGTGAAAATCTCATGAACATCTTTGACAAGGGAATTGTCAATGGATGTAAAACAGGAAAGTAAAATTTCATATAAATCAAAAAACCAAAGAGAAGAAAGACAAGACAATAAAACTGTGTTTCACCTCCATTGAGATGAAACAATCCAAGATAGAACAAAAAAACGCAAAATGTAACCCATAGGAAATCAATTAGATTTCGAAAGAAAACTGTTTTAAACTGTACTTTGATGGCATGCACAAACTGATAGCTAAAACCAGCCAGCCATCCTGAAATCAAATGATAAAACAATAGCTGAAACTGTGCTGGCAGAAGAATCATTGAAATAGACGCTTAAAGAATCCTTCTGAGCTTTTTCCCTGTTTGTTGGATAAGTATTGAATAGAATCTACCAGACCACGAATGCTGACTTCTCCTTTGTCAGTGTCTAAACGATCTAATGTTAATTCTTTACCCATAATAATGCACCAGCCTTGAGAAGTTTCTACGAGGAATTCGTTGGCATCAAAGCTGTCAATCTGTTTCACTCCGCTGAATTCAAGCGTCTTTCGATCTGACATCATTAATCGATGATAAGGATTGGTTTCAAATTTAATTGGATTTTCTGACATTGCATTTCCTCCTTGATACACAGTATGCATGCATCATAAAAAAAGAACCTAAAACAAAGGTTCTTCAATGTATTTCTCCTCAAGTACTTCGTACATAATGGAAGCATCTTCTTTTTTAGAATATTCTCTTGTTTCCATGACTTTGACGCTCATCTGGCGATTTCCAAATGTAATGGTAATCACATCTCCTGTTTTGACATCATAGCTTGGTTTGGCGGTTTTGCCATTGACTTGAATTCTTTCATGAAGTGCCAGTTCTTTGGAAACAGTTCTTCTTTTGAGAATTCTTGAAACTTTTAAATATTTATCCAGACGCATTGTATCACACTCCGTGACAAGTATAGCATAAAAGGATGGAGCTGTCATTTTGAACTTATTTGAAAAAGAGTCAGGAACTTAATAAAAGAGTTGAAGCAATCCAATAACAAACAGATGTAAAGGATAGTAGATATAGAATAGCCATTTCATTACAGTATTTATTTTTTTGCTGGATCCTCGCTGTCCGTTGTACATCATCAAAATAGGTACTGCCAGAACGACTGACATTTGAATCAATCCATATAATTTATCAAGCGCAAAGAAATAGACGATTGAGTACAAAGCAACATAGAAGATCATCCAAAGCATTTGTTTTTTGAAGTCTCCACGATTTGTCCCAAATGCCATAATGCAAAGGCTTGCGATACAGCTCCAATCACTCGGAAAAGTAATCAGGCAAATGAGGAGAATCAAAACAAATTTGATGTTTTCTTTTATTTCCTCACTGTTTGCAACACGGAGCATGACAAGTCCCCATGCAAGAGGCCACATAACACTAGTTTGGTTTAATATGTCTCCGTAATAAAACGGCAAAAAGGATTTCCAGTCTATAAAATTTGCTGAAGAAAAAAGATATGCAAAATGAGAAATGAAGGCGAAAAGAAATAATCTTTGTGTATACTTGGAAAGATTTTTTGAGTAATGATAACCTTCAGCTATGAAATAGCACATGATTGGACAAGTGATTCTTCCAATGATATGCATCATAACAGGTACAATTTCACTTGGATATCCAGGGTATGCTAGCCATGCGATGTGATCGATTGTCATCGCAATGATTGCGATCATTTTTATCTTGTTTGCGCTTAATGATAGTTTCATAAATACTCCAAAACTTGGATTATCTATGGATATACATTCTTGTCATGTCAGGTTCGCCCTCACCCTGAACCATGCACAAGAATTCCCATCCGTATTTTTCGTAAAACCCTGTGTGATCTGTAACAAGATAGATGGGTGAAATTCCTTTCGATTTCATATCATCCACAACTTTATTCAACAGCTTTCCTGCAATACCTTTGCCGCGATATTGTTCGTTTGTGTAAACAGCACATACGTTAGGGGCAAGGTCTTTTCTATCATGGAAATCATTTTCAATAACACCCATTCCAGCAATGATTTGGTGATCATCTAGACAAAGATACCACCCATACTCCGTTCTTTTTTGTAAATATGCATCCATGCATTCTAAATAAGCTTCTGTGGGAACTCCCCACTTACTGTGAAACCATTGGGCGGCAGAAATCTTCAAATCAGGTTTTTCTCTCAATGTAACATACTGGTACTTTTCCATACTTGCTCCTTTAGAAAACTTTTATTTCAAATTCATTGTAGCACAATAAGAAATAAATGGTGAATGGTGCTGTGACAACATGTGGTTTGAAAAAAGAAAAACAGGATCGTGTCCTGTTTAATGTTCGAATTGTTTCGTTAGATAAGCACTCATAACAGCTGCAGCTGATTTTGCAGCGGTACTCAGCGGACCTTGTTTGGTATAAAGAAGGAAAGCTCCAAGCCAGTGTGAGTCTGCGACCACTGGATAGATGGATCCGCTGAATACTTCACTGATTTCAGGAAACAAACGCAGGGATTCAAAATCTGAAGGATGATATTGGCGAATCAGCTGCATCAGTTCATGGCTGCAGTCATCTGGAAGGATGTTGTCATTGCCTATGATTTCATCTTCCAGAAGAAAGAGGACCTCGCATTTTGTGACTTCTTTTAATGTTTCTGCCATTCTTGTCAGTGTTTCTTTTTCGTCGTTGAGATAGGAGTATTTCTTCAAAATGATTTCTGATTGTTCACTGACATAAAATTCAATGGAATCGCCTTCTTTCAGACGATAAATTCTTCTAATTTCCTTAGGAATGACCAAACGTCCCAGATCATCCAGTCTTCGTACAATACCAGTCGCTTTCATAAACCCTCCATGTGGAATCTGAACACTGTTAGTATGGGAATCAGAAAGACTTTTATACACAGAGATAAGAAAGAATGATATGATGATTCAAAGGATGGTCGATGACGATGAACTGGGATGAAACACTTCGCATTGAAACTGAAGGAATGGACGAACGTCTGGCAGACTGGCATCATTTTCGTTATGAACCAACTCCATATGAAGTGCTTGAAAGATTGATTGATTCTGGTTTCATCTGTGAACACAATCATGTACTTGACGTAGGATGTGGCAAAGGGAGAGTTTCTTTTTTCCTTGCACAGACGATAGGGTGCAGATCAACAGGTATTGATTTTGATCCAAACATGATTGAAGCTGCACAAAAAAACAAAGCAAACTTTTTGAAGCCGGAGAAGGTCGACTTTGTTTGTGTGAAAGCAGAAGAAGCTAGAATGACAGAGATGGATTGTTACTATTTTTTTAATCCTTTTTCTGAGAAAATATTACGTTCAGTGATGGAGAATATCATGAAATCTTATCATGAACATCCAAGAAAAATGCAATTGTTTTACTATTATCCTAGTCGTGATGTACTAGCTTATCTGATGAGTCTAAATGAATGGATATTCGTTGATGAAATTGATTGCGAAGACATTTATGATGAAAAAGATGATCGGGAGAGAATTGTGATTTTTGAGACAATGAATGAAGAAAAGCCAGAATAATCTGGCTTTTCTGTTATTTTGTGCATTTTTTAGCGGATTCAATGATTTCAATGCTCATTTTCAATGCATCATTGCCTTTAGGAACCTGAGTGATGATTCTTTCGTTTCGATAAAGTACTTTAATGTCTTTTGAAATCGTGGTGTAGGTTTCAAACAGCTTGATACCATCAAGGGTCTGAGAAAATTCTTTGGAAAAAATGATTTCATGTCCTGTACGAATTTCTTTGAAGCTTTCAAGCATAGGGTCATTGATTAAAAGCTCTAGACGTTTCTTTTCAAACAGCAGAGCTACAGACTTTGGCAGATGCCCATAATTGTCTTTGACTTCATCTGCAAAATCTTCAAGTTCTTTTGCGCTTTCAACAGCGTCAATTTGTTTGTAAAGCGAAATCTTTTCATTTTCAACAGGAGCAAAGGCCTGTGGAATATAGCTGTCCACTGTAACCTTTGGCTTGATGCGCGGTGCCTTTTCTTCTTTTTTTATGCCTTTCTTTTCAGAAATGGCTTCATTGAGCATTTCAATGTAGTAGTCAATGCCAACGGTGTTGATGAAACCAGACTGATTAGGGCCAAGAAGATCACCAGCGCCTCGAATTGTCAAGTCTCGCATGGCAATTTTGTATCCGCTTCCCAATTGGGCAAAATCTTTGATGGTTTGCAAGCGTTTCTGAGCGATTTCAGAAAGCTGTTTGAACTGACGAACAAGAAGATAAGCATAGGCGACTCGATCAGAGCGGCCAACTCTGCCTTTGATCTGATAAAGCTGAGAAAGACCAAAATGATCTGCATCTTCAATGAGAATAGTGTTGGCATTTGGAATATCAATGCCTGTTTCGATGATAGTCGTACAAATCAGGACATCACTTTGTCCATCATTGAAGTTCATCATGACTTCTTCAATTTCTTCACGGCTCATTTTGCCATGGGCAACAGATATACGTGCATGAGGAAGTCGATTTTGAATGTTGCGGGCGACAGAGTAGATGTGATCAATGTTGTTGAAGAGATAGAACACTTGTCCTCCGCGCGATAGTTCACGCTCAATCACATCCTGAATAAGTCCCCAGTTCTTTTCCACCACATAAGTCTGTACAGGCATACGCATGGTTGGCGGTGTATTGAGCTGTGAGAGTGATCGAATGCCAATCAGAGACATCTGCAGTGTACGAGGAATCGGTGTTGCAGAAAGAGAGAGGACATCAATGTTTTGTTTGTATTCCTTGATTTTTTCTTTGTGTTCTACACCAAAACGCTGTTCTTCATCAATGATAAGAAACCCCAGATCTTTGAATTTGACATCTTTGGACAACAGGCGATGAGTACCAATCAAAATATCAACCTTGCCATCCAGTGTATCCTGGAGAATTTGTTTTTGCTTAAGCGGAGGAACAAAACGATTAAGCATTTCTACTCGTACAGGATAGTTTTTAAAGCGTTCCTTAAAAGTCTTGTAGTGCTGCAGAGAAAGAATTGTAGTTGGACATAGATAAGCTGTTTGTTTTCCTTCGATGACAACTTTGAAAGCTGCAGTGGCAGCAACTTCAGTTTTGCCAAAACCAACATCACCGCAAAGCAGACGATCCATTGGTTTTGAGCTTTCCAGATCAGCTTTGATTTCCTTGATGGCAGTTTTCTGGTCATCAGTCAGTTCATATTCAAATTCATTTTCAAATTCAGCCTGGTCAGGGGTATCTGCCTGATAGGCATAACCAATGTTGTCATCACGAGATGAATACAGTTCTATCAGACGTTCAGCAATGTTGTTGACATTTTGTTTCAGTTTTTCTCGGGTGTTTTGCCATTCTTTGCTTCCTAGTTTGTTAAGTTTTGGGACAACACCTTCACAGGAAACAAATTTTCGAATCAGCTGAAACTGCTCAAGAGGGACAAGAAGTTCATCGTTTCCTTTAAAGACAACTCTTAAAAAGTCTCGGTGCATACCGCCTATTTCCCGGGTAATCATACCCATGTATTGTCCAATGCCATGCATCTGATGAACAACATAATCACCCTGTTCCAGTTCTTCATAAGTGTTGAGAGCTTCTGCCTGAGCAAATTTGGAGGCAAAGCGTCCTTGACGTTTTTTGACATTGAAACATTCAGTGCTTGTGTAGACCAGAATGTGTTTGTGAATCAATTCAAAGCCTTCCTCCATCTCAAATGGACTTAAATATAGACCAGGGCAAGTTAAATCTGATGTTTCTGCAATCTGATATGGGATGCTTTGTCGAAGGCATTCTTCAGTGACCAGTCGAATTTCAGCCTCCTTTAGGCAGAGAATGACAGCGTTTTCCTGTGCTTGTTTCCAGAGTGTTTTTACAGTCAGAGGAAGAGGCTGATTTGGAAGGGAAACAGCTCGAAACTCTTTTTCAGATTCTGAAAGAAGACCATCGTTTTCAATCACACGAACCTGTTTCAGCAGATCATTGACTTCATGGAAAACACTGTACTTTGGCAGCATTTTGTTTTCCTGAACCATTTCTTGAATATAGCTGATCGTTTCATCTTTCATGTGAGAAAGGTGTTCTTGACAGCGTATAGGGTGCGAAATCAAAACAGTAGGCTGATTCAGATAATCTAAAATTGACCAGCCTTCATCCAGATAACTGAAATAGCTGACTAGGCGCGCTTCTGGAATTTGATGACTCATATAATCAAGGTCCATGAAGATCGCATCCTCTAAGATATCAAATTCATGAGGCATCAATTTATCTTTGCGTTTTGAAAGCTCTTCTTTGCATCTTGTGCGGATGATATTCAGCTCATCTTCATCAAAAAGGACTTCAGAAGCAGCTATGATTTCAGTTTCATTGAGAGTTTGGATTGTTCTCTGTGTAGAAATATCAAAGTAACGAATGGAATCAATTTCATCATCAAAGAATTCGATTCTTAATGGATAGAGTGAATTGATGGAGAAGATATCCAAAATACCTCCTCGCATCGCAAAGCACAATGGCTGATCTACTCGATGCACCTGAGTGTATCCGCTTTTCAGACACTGCTGTTTGAGTTCTGACAAAGACATAACATCGCCAACTTTGAGATTGAAAGTGCGTTCCTTGAATTTCTCAGGGTTCATCAAAGGCCAAGCCAGTGCTCCAGCATGGGTTACAATCACTTTGCATGAATCTTTCAGACATTCGTGCAGTGTTTCAATGCGAAGTGCACTTGGCTCTTTGGAAGAGGCGATAGAGAGCACTCGCAAGCTTTCTTCAACGCTGAAAAGAGCACATTTGTGCTTGAGGTAGGGGGTTAATCTGTGATAGAGGAGTTGTGCCTGATAGGCGTTGTCTTTGACAACGACCAGACAGCGTGGATGATCTAGATAGCTGGCAGAAACAACAAGTGCTTCTTCTGCCAAAGAAGGGCAAGCAATCCTGGAATGATTCTCATTCAAAAGCTGTACCTGTTGGCTCGATTGAATCAAAGGCCAGAGCTGTTCAATCATCGTTTATTGTATCGGTTCATCACAAGGTCGATGCGTTCACTCATGAACATCTCTGCGGCTTTGGCAGCCTGTTCGACACTTGCGTCAAACGCTTCTTTCTGTTCGGCAGGAATCTTTCCAAGGACATAATCAACCACTGGAATCAGTGGGTTTTTATCAATGCCAATACGGATACGGGCAATGTTTTGAGTGTGAAGAAGGTCAATGATATTTTTCATTCCCTTTTGACCTCCGGCACTGCCATTTTGACGAATGCGGATTTTACCAACGGGCAAATCTAGATCATCATGTAGCACTAAAATTTCTTCAGGCTGAATTTTGTAGAAATTGACGCAAGCCAGAACCGCTTCACCAGAAAGATTCATAAATGTCTGCGGCTTCATCAGGATGATTTTTTCACCCTTTTTATCAAAACTGGCCAGTTCTGCATTGAATTTTTTCTGAGTGAATGAAGCATTGCATCGTTTCGCAATTTCATCCAATGCCATGAATCCTGCATTATGACGAGTTCGTTCATACTGTTTTCCGGGATTTCCCAGACCGACAATGAGTTTCACTGTTACCACTCCTTTTCGTGCGAGAGATATTCTACCATAAATCTACGCTCAGTTCATCATGGATTTTCTGAACATCGCTTTCATTGTTTGAAAAGACACTGATTTGAATGCCATTGTGAGGAGCGTAAGAAGAAATCATAGAGGCACCTGGTCTTTCTCCTGCAATCAGATAAATAGGCTTATCCTGATAGTTTGAAATATGAATACCTAATCCATACCCGTGCCCGTGATTATTTAGCATTTCATTTAAGCTCTCTTTAGAAATCAAATCTTCATTAAAAAGTGCACGCCAGAATCGACATAAATCATAACAGGTTGTATATGCGCCGGAAGCTCCGTTTCCTTTGATTTCACAATGAAAAATATTAGAAATCCATTCATCGTTTTCTTCCATCATTCCTCTAGCAGTATTGCCAGGAAGCTGGTTTAACGTGTAATAGCCGGTTTCTGTCATTTTTGAAGGTTTGATGATCCAGCGTTCTACCAGCTGATCCAGTGGTTTTTTCGTTACAGTTTCTGCAATCAACGCTAGAAGAATAAAATTGGTGTCATTGAGTTCTGTTTGAACTCCTTTTTCAAACCGCATAGGTTTGGTTAAGAAGAAAGGAACAAAATCAGCGTTGTATCTTAGTTTGGAAGTATCTCTTGTTTCCCAGAACATTCTGTAATTGTCATCTTCACAGATTTTTGGCAAGCCAGATGAATGATTCAAGAGCTGACGAACAGTAATTTCTCCATCAAGCTGTCTTAGTGGGATGCGAAGCAGTTTTTGAATTGGATCATCCAGATTTAAAAGGCCCTTTTCATGGAGCATCATGATCACAACAGCAGTAAAAATTGAACTGCCCTGTGCCATATTAAAACGTGTGTACATGTCATTGAGAAGACCATTGGAAACATCCGAAAAGCCATAGGCATTTGTAATTAAATGATTGTCATATCGTGATACACACACTGCTCCACTGAATTTCTTGATCATAATTGTTCCTCTTATTGATATGTTTATTATACAATAACAACTAAAAGAAAACAAAAAAATCCAGTCAGCGACTGGAGAATCTATTTGATAAAAAAGGATACACCTAAACAAATCAGGATATATAAAATCAATGTACTTAGCCATACTATAGGATAAGAAATGAAAAATAAACCCTTGCCCATCAGAAGCGAGACAGGAATAAAAGCCATCAGCCAGATGTTTGTGCCCCAGAATTTCTTTTTTGCCTGGTTTATTTCAGAGGCTGAACAGACGCTCAATCCAACTGTATAGATAATCAATGACCCAATGTTGCAGACAAATACAGGGATATAACATAGATTTGTCTGGTAATGAGTCCATAGAAGAACAGTGATGATTAGTCCTAATGCATTGAGGGCGGTTGGTAGGACAGAAAGTATTTTCAATGGATTTGTTTTTATTGGACTTGATGAAGATTCTATGCCTTTTAAAAGATAATCAGTGGACACATTGAAAAATTGACTCAGCAGAATGATTTTATCTAAATCTGGTGATGCTTGTTCACTTTCCCATTTGGAAACGGCTTGTCTTGATACCCCGAGTTCATGTGCCAGATCTTCCTGTGACAATCCTTTTTGTTTTCTTAATATTTGTATGCGCTGTGCTAAATTCATAATAATCATCTCCTTCATGACTGTGCTAATTTTAGCATGATAATAAATAGACAAACTACCATGTATACCTTCAAATGTGACAACCAGCGGTTGCATTATTGAAAATAGGCAGATCATAGCTATCATGAGAGTAAAGAAACATCAAGAAATTCATTTCTCATCATTATAGGATATATCGTTTTCAGAGTGATTATTCGAGTATGGATTGACATGAATCATGACATGCTTGATACGAGGAAAGCTGGATTCAATCTTATGATGCAAATTTTCTGTAAGATCATGCGCTTCTGTAAATGTTTTGCTGGCATCAGCACTGATTTCTAAATCAACATAGATTTTGTTTCCAAACATGCGAGTTTGGAAAGAATCAATTTGGATGACATCACGAAAGGACATGACCAGCTGTTTTATGGCTGCTTCTGTTTGTGCATCACAGCTGTGATCGACCATTTGGTTCATGGCATCTTTAAAAATATCAAAGGCCGCTTTGAGAATGAAAAGGCAGATAATAAAAGAGGCAATTGAATCACATAGCGGAATTCCAAGACGTGCTCCTGCGATTCCTATCAAAGCACCTATTGAGGACAGTGCATCACTGCGATGATGCCAGGCATCTGCCATCAAGGCATTTGAATCCAGTTTTAGTGCATGAAAGCGTGTGACCCAATACATGATTTCTTTGATGAAGATGGAAATCATGGCAGCCCAGAGAGCTAGTGAGCCTGGGTTGACTTGCTGAGGAATAAAGAGACTTTCTATTGCGGTTTTTCCAATGGCTAGACCTGTCAGAGCTAAACAGACAGCTAACAGAATTGCAGCAATGCATTCAAATCGTTCATGTCCATAAGGATGTGTCTTATCAGATTCTTTCTGAGAGAAGTGAATGCCAATCATGACAATGACAGAGCTGAATACATCAGATGCTGAATGTACTGCATCTGAAACCATCGCGTTTGAGTGGGACATTATTCCTGCAGTCAGTTTAAAAAGTGAAAGAAGAAGATTGATACCAATCGTTTTTATGGTGAGTTGTGTAGCAGTCTGTTTCATAAGTTCCTCCAGTCAGCTCATGCTGGAGGGTATAAAAAAACCGCAGCCAGCTTGTTTATGTCCTGTCCCGCGGAATTGTTGTCCACTGTCGCTGTGCGACCCGGCTCCGTAGATTGCTCTATGGCCTGTTCAGTTTGTACTGCAGTTATATGCAGTTCAAAGAGCTTGGTGACACTTTAACACAATAAAAATGAGTTAGTCAAGGCAAAAGAAAAGGGACCGAAGTCCCTAGTGTGCATGACCTGTTGCAGTTCCCTGATAATCATCCAAAAACCATTCGGCAACTTTGGAGGCATAAAGTGTGATTTGATTTCCTTTAAAGGCAAAGTTCATTTTTAGTGTACCAAAATAATCATCGATGATATAAACCACCATTGTAAGTGTACCGCATGAATCCCATCCCGCACTTGCGGCACAGCGATATGGCTCATTTTTAGGGACACTGATGCGCTTTCCTGAATAATGAGTTTCAGGGAATGTACTGATAAACTGCTTGGATAAACCAAACTGAATATGTTTGAGTCCTCTTGCATTTTCATAAAGGAGTGTCCCTTTGCCTTCTTCAAACAGGAATTGTACAGATTTCCATCCAAGAGGATTTTCATCCATCTGATAGATTTTACCTTGTATCTCTTTCTCCATAGGATGGGATGACAGCCCAGGAGCACAAAGAAGTGTCAAGTTTTGAGTCATTTCCTGAAGCTTTTGTGCAGATTCATCGGACTGTAAAGGTCCATCATGAATTTCGGGATAGATTAAATCAAAGAACAAGTGATAGGCAGCGTATTGACGAGTTGCCAATTCCTGAGTATCGCCAGTGATAACAACGACCATATCTTTGTCAGGCAAACAAATGGAAATTTGTGATCCCATGCCAAAAGTGCCAAAACCATTTCCGGAAGTTCTCCAAAACTGATAGCCATAACCTTCCTGAATTGTTGCCTTGTTGACAAAGTTTGAAATTTGATAGCTGGTAGCCTCTCGCAGATAAGCTTCAGGAAGAAGCTGTTTTCCTTCATAAGTCCCATAATGCATGATGACATTTGAAAATTTTGCGAGATCATGTGCAGAACACATGATTCCGCTTCCTGCCCATGATAATCCGCAAGGTGTTTCAACACACCAAGCATCTTCTGAGAAGCCAATTGGATCAAGGAAACCAGGTCTCATATAATCTAGAAGTTTTTTTCCAGTGACACGTTCTACAATGGCAGTGCATAAAATGGTAGCCATTGTGTCATAGCACATGATTGCACCGGATGCATGCTGAGGAGGCGTATTAAAAAAGGTGGCAATCCAGTCAGTATCTTTTGCACCATCATAAGGCTGATCATCGAAGAGCGAACTCATCTTGAGCATGTCTTTGATGGTTGCCTCTTTAAGATAAGGGTGTGGGTCTTTAGGAGCGTAATCGGGAAAATAATCAATGATTTTATCATCCAATGTGATTTTGCCCTCATCACAAAGCATACCGATGGCGACAGAGACAAATGATTTTGATGTAGAGTACATGCGATGCAGTTCAGTTGAACGCATTGGTGCCCAGTTGGCCTCATACGCGATTTGATTGTGCCTCACAATCAGGAAAGAGTGAAGGCAGACTCGTTGACGCTTAAGTGCATTTAAATATCGAATTAAAGCAGAAGAAGGAATACCTGCTTCTTCCAAAGTACAGGTTTGAAATGGTTTCTTTTCCACAAACATCACCTCTAGAGATATTGTATCATAAGAAAAAAGA